>DASTMV010000120.1:0-15816 GCA_035713885.1 Candidatus Udaeobacter sp.
GGCTGGCATGAAAGAAGCCCCAGGTGATGCATACCGCCGCCAGGGTTTGCATCATTTCGAAGTAACCGGCTGTGGACGCACGCGTAAGGTGTAGCCCTTGAAAATAGATCAAGAGCGGAATCCCGCCTGAAATTGACGCGAGAAGAAACAGCAAACCGATGGCCTTGATTGTGTGAGCCCGGGCAGCCTCGGGCCACAGCGCTACGCCGTTAAATTTGCCGTAAGCCAAAAGAATCACGGTCATGCACGCAAGCCCTACCACGATTCGCATGCTGGAAGCGAGTCGCAGCGACATGCCAACCATGACCCCGCGTCCTGCGACGGTCGCAAGTCCCCAAAACAAGGCACAAACCAGGGCATAGCCAGTGCCGAGATTTAGGCCGGCGCGCTCGAACGAAACTCCGATCTGAGTCGGATGCGCAACAGATACAAAGATGCCGGCAACGATTGCGATCCCCGCGTAAAGAAAGAACCGCGGACTAACCCGATCACTGAAAAGGAGGAACGCGCCGATTGTTGAGATGACCGGCTGGATGTTCAGGATCACGTTTACCACCGTCGGGTTACCATTTTTCAATGCCAGGGTGAAAAAGATCGTGCCGATAGCGGAACCGGCGAACCCAGAGAAAATTAGGAATCCCCATGTGCGGGAACGCACCTTTGGGATCTCGCGTACGCGCGGGATTAAGATTGGCAGGAACATGACCAGGATGAAAACGTGCTCCCAGAAAACGATCACTTTGGCGTCGAACAATTCGTTCAGTGGAATGCGCCACGCGCTTTCTGTTCCCCAAAGGGCAGCACCGAGGCCAACCAGCCATGGTCCGTATCTTGACCCAATTGAGCTGGGCCTCTCCATTCCGAAGCGTGTAGCGTCGAAGCCGCAGCGTCAATGCAGATAATTCGGCCAAATGGCCGTTGACCACCGGCCCGACGCCGGGATATGAGCTATGGCACGGCGGTCAGTGTGAGATCGTTCCCATCGCCGCCTTCATAACTCACGTGGAAATTGTTCTGGCCAACGGTAACCGTTGAACCGTCTGGCAGATTCGCAAAGCTGCCAGCAATTGGAGCCGCAGATTTGTTGCTGATGGGAGTAAAGATTGTGCCAACAGTCAGCTGGCTGGTTCCTATTGATTGGAATACAAACTGCGCGCCGCTTTCGATTGTTATTCCTTTTGCTATGACCTGATCCGCCCGGACGTTGTCGGTATTGAGCTGGTAAGTGTAAGTGCTGTCCGCTTTGAAGGTAAGTGTCTTGGTGATCGCCAATCTGGCAGGCCGAGTCGAGCTAACACTAGGCGCCAGGAATGCTCCCGTACCACCACCAGTGCCGATTGTCACCGGTCCCGAGATCGTGCCTTTGCCGCCAAGGGTGCCGGCGTCTACGTTCACCGAGCTAGTCCCCGTTGCTGAACCGCTGAGGTTATCGGCAACAAGTGTCCCAGTAGCGACTCTTGTGGTAGCACCGTAAGTATTTGCACCTGTCAACGTCAGCGTACCTGTGCCGATTTTGGTTAAGGAACCCAGGGACGAAGGCGCATCGGCATTATCATCAACGCGATAAATGCCGATGCGGCCAGTAAAGGTAGTATCCAGATTATTGCGCCCGACGGTGAGGATTCTCTTGCCGAGCAAAACTATGCCGTCTCCCTCCAAGGAACCAATATCAAGTCCGGCAGGACCAGCCTCCTCGACCGCCATTGTCCCATTACCAAAAAGCTTCACCCGCGCAGTGCTCGGATTGCCTGCGCTATAGAAAGGAAAATGCATGGTGCCTCCTCCACCTCCATTTGTTCCGCCGTTACAGATGAATGTAGCGTTACCTAGTGAGGGACTTCCTCTCTCAAAATAAATATCACCTCCTCCCACACCATCTGTTGTGGCGCCGTTGGCAATAATCACCGCATTAGCAGCGGTTGAGTTATCCCAAAATGAAAGGCTAGACGAACCGCTTGTTATGCCACCATCAATGATGAATGTGCCGTTAGCGGCTGTAGAGGAATCAAAAAACCACACCGCTCCGCCAATTGAGTCACCAACCGCGCCGCCCTGATTATGATAAGTGCCGTCACCTGCGCTTGAATTAGTATAGAAATTAATAGCGGAACCTCTGGCAAAATCTCCACTCCGATTTCCCTGGGTCGTGAAAGTGACCGCTCCACTCACGATCGCGGTGCCTGAGAAGCCGATTGAGGTGCAGTTCTCACCACACGGTAAAAGAAAATTCTGCGGAGTGGCTGAATTGTTAATAACACCCGGTCCCGTTATGCTGAAGTTGCCTTGCTGCTTGATTTTGAAAGCGCTTGCGTCCGGATTGAAAACAATGCTGCCGAGGGTGGCGCCGTCTGTGGAGATCTCGGTTGTATTCGAGATGTCGAAGGTCGCTTGCCCATCAGGCACAATCGCCGGAGTCCAGTTCGCTGCATTGTTCCAATTGTTATCAACCGGATTCAAATTCCAGGTCGCGCTGCCTCCGTGGGCTGCGTGGGCCGTAATGGCAAGAGCAATAGCGGCGGCTGTGAATCGTTTGGTATCGAAGTGCATCTTACGATTGGATCAATTTCCGCTATTTTGTCGACCACATTCTCAGAATGACATGGGCTGCTGAACCCAGCATTCGTCGACCGAAGCGGTGCAAGGATTTTGCGCAGGCGTGATCTACAGAAACCCGACCGCAGGATTATTGTCATATTCTTAGACAAAATTGAAAGAAGCATTGACGCCACAAGGAATGGTATGGTAATTGGAATGTCCATACTATGCGTTGCCCCAAATGCGGGTCGCGTGACGATAAAGTCATTGATTCCCGTCAGTCGCGCGACGGTGTGAGTATCCGTCGTCGCCGGCAATGTCTGAAATGCAAATATCGTTACACTACTTACGAAGAGATCGAGCGCTCCGACCTGCGCGTGATAAAACGCGATAGAACACATCAACCCTTCGACCGACGTAAACTCGCTGGCAGCGTCGCGAAAGCCTTCGAGAAACGTTCCACCAGTCTGCTCACGTTGGAGGACATGGTGGACGAGATTGTGCACGAGCTCGAGACCGGCGGACGCGAAGTATCGACAGATATGATCGGCGCGAAAGTACTCGAGAAATTGCGCGAGATCGATGAGGTAGCCTATTTGCGTTACGCGTCAGTTTATCAGCGCTTTCAGGATGTCGATCAATTTGTGGACGCCATTCACAGGCTCGGACGACGTATAAAACCCAACGCGCTTCAGCGGGAATTATTTCCACCCGACACAATGCAGAAAACCCCCAATACCGGTGTTCGATTGCGCGAAGCCGCACGTAAAAATCATGGTCGCATTTAAGGAAGAATTTCCATATCTCCGGACAAGCTCCGGGCAACTTTTCGAGTTCAACCGCGATTGGCTGCTCGCAGCGATCACCCGGGCAGCGGATGAAGCCGGTTATCCCGGCTGGTGGCTCACCGAACACGTAACGGAAAGCATTACTTTTTATCTGCAGCTATTGAACGACGAAAACGTTGTCGCCTTCAGCCAATTGTCGCAGGCGGTGCGCGATGTCTTGGAGGCGATCGGCTACAAAGAGATCGGCCCGCATTTTGCCCCGGCGCCGCCGCCCGTTTCTATTTCGCTGATCGATATCGCCCGCCGTGCCGGTGCGGGGTACGAGCTGGCGTTTTTCGTTCTTTTGGAAAGACAAATCGGCGCGTTAATCGAAGCCGGCGCAGACAATCTTCGAATCTTTTCACTACACCTGTGCGTAAAGCACCTTCGCGGCACGAGAACATGGACGCGCGGCTGCGACGCATTGCGCGAGGAAATCGTGTGCTTTGTTCGCGAGAAACTGGCCTGCGCAACGGACCGTATGCGGCTTGATTGTTCGCTGCGCTAGTGAAACGGTACGAGTCATGACGATTTTCGAGAAGATTATTGCGCGGGAAGTTCCGGCAAAAATCATTTGGGAAGATGAGGACGCAATTGCTTTTCACGATGTCGATCCGCAGGCGCCGGTGCACGTGCTGATTGTGCCAAAGAAAGCGCTGCCGCGCCTAAGTGACGCGAACGATGACGATCGTGAATTGCTTGGCAAACTGCTGCTCGTCGCCCGCGACGTGGCAAACAAGTTAAAGCTGTCGAGTGGCTACCGTGTGGTCATCAACTGCGGACCGGATGCGGGTGAAAGCGTGCCTCATCTGCACGTGCATCTGCTCGGGCGACGCGCGCTGGCGTGGCCGCCGGGTTAGGCGCTTCGCTACGTCAAAACCAATCTGAGACGGCTGGCCTTACTCGCGCACAAGATCCCAATCGATTCCGATGATACGCTTTTCCTCGAATCGTTTCAGTGATTTTGGAAAAATCAGGTAGCGCGCTTCTTTACCTTTCTTGAAACCGACGATGCCGAAATCGGTTCCGGATTCGCTGTTCAGGACTGTCATGACGCGGTTCTTCTCCATTTGGGCTTGGAAGTGGCGATCAGCGGAGGCTTTCTGCCAAAGCGTGTAAACCTGCGGCTCTCCGGATTTTTCAATCACTTTGGTAAGCCGTGCAGTTTTCACCTCGATAAGCTTCATCGTAGCGTCTCTAACAGCCGCACGAGTCGAAGGTGCGCGCCAGTAAAAAGAAGCCCGCCAGAGAACTACGGCAAGGAGGATCGTACTACCGTTGCTGCATTCCTGCCCTGGCGGGGTTTGTAAGTCCTCAATCCATAGCCCCTGACGGAGGCGAAATGTCCCCGCACGAACCGTAACGCGCAAGCCACAAACTCAGATACCCGAAGTGATTCATAACAATCAGCGTATTGACGGCTCGTTTTCTTTCTGTTTGCATCGAGCGCGTGAACTGGTGGGTGTTGCTCTTGTTCATTTGCGTTTTTGCGTTGGGCAATTCCTGCACCACTCTTGTTAACCGGCGCGATCTTTACAGTCCCGAGCCCGCGCCTGATTCTTTGGAAGCGGCCCGGCAATGGTACGGAGTCACGACGACAAGTACAACCACGAGGCGATCAGACGTAGAAGTGTCAACACCTCCAGAATTTCGGTATTAAGCGCAGGGAATCCGCGGCGCAACGCCTCGATTTTAACCGAATGGCAGGTTCGCCTTTACCCGCGCCACATCGGTCTCGTCTACGAGCGCCGCTTTGCCAAGCCGGCGTTTGCGCTTTGCGTTTTTCGTCGACAACAAATGGCGTCGCGAAGACCGGGTCCTCAAAACCTTGCCACGCGCGGTGATCTTGAAGCGCTTCGCTACTGATTTGCGCGTTTTGCTGCGGGCAACCGACTTAGGCATAGGGTAGCAAAGGTAATACGGACGGCCGCAGTGACAAATTCTTTGTTGTAGGCCATCGCTGCCAGATGCAGGGATTGGCGTTTCACAGAAACGCCGTACAATTTCGCAATGGCAAACGCCCTCACAAAACAGCCGCAAGTGATCATTGTGGGCGCCGGTTTTGGCGGGCTGGAAGCAGCGAAGAAGCTCGCCTGCGAAGACGTCGCTCTGACGGTGATCGACCGCACTAATTACCACTTGTTCCAGCCTCTACTTTATCAGGTGGCAACAGCAGCGCTTTCACCGGCCGATATTGCTGCCCCAATCCGCGCGATTTTGAGTAAATGCAAAAATGTCGAAGTCGTCTTGGCCGAGGTGGAATCTGTGGATGTTGAAGCCAGGAAAGTTAAAACGAAGGACATGAATTTCGCTTATGATTATCTTATTCTCGCCACTGGCGCTCGTCATTCGTATTTTGGCCATAACGAGTGGGAGAAGCTCGCACCAGGACTTAAGAGCCTTGAGGATGCAGTTGAGCTCCGGCGGCGCATTCTCTTGGCTTTCGAATTTGCCGAAAGAACAACAGACGAAGCAGCGCGCAAGGCGGCGATGACGTTCGTCATCATCGGCGGCGGGCCGACCGGAGTTGAAATGGCTGGCGCGATCGCTGAAATCTCCCGGTACACGCTGGCCAAGGATTTTCGTCATATTGATCCGTCACAGGCCCAAGTCATCCTCATCGAAGGCGCGCCTCGGCTGCTGGCGGCATATCCCGAGGATTTATCGGAGAGTGCGAGAAAGCAATTGGTCCAGCTCGGGGTTCAAGTGCACACGAACGCGCGAGCTACGAATATCACCGATGCGGGCGTGGAAATGGACGGCGAATTTATTCCGTGCCGGGTAAAGATCTGGGCCGCCGGAAACAACGCATCCTTCGTCGGAAAAACGCTCGAAGCACCAGCTGACCGTGTTGGCCGGGTGATCGTAAATAATGACCTCACCATCCCGGGGCATCCGGAAGTGCAGGTGATCGGGGACTTGGCGAATTTCTGCTGTAAAAATGGAGAGTCGTTGCCGGGGATCTCGCCAGTTGCGATGCAACAAGGCCGTCACGCAGCTCGCAATATTTTACGAATGATTCGAGGTCAACAGCCGAAGCGATTTCGGTATTTTGATAAAGGAACCATGGCCACAATCGGGCGGAACAAAGCGGTTGCGGACCTTAAGTTCTTCCATCTCAGCGGGCTTCCAGCGTGGCTGGCGTGGCTGTTTGTCCATATTATTTTTCTTGTCGGCTTCCGCAATCGGGTGCTCGTGCTCATCCAATGGGCATGGGCCTATTTGACCTTTGATAAGGGTGCACGTTTGATCACGCGTAACTTCCAAGCGGAACAAAGGCCACCGGTATAGCAAAACGAGCAAGATTCTGAAGCTTAGTCGCAGCGACTATTCCAAACCTAAGGCCCTGAACGTCGCATCAACGTGTTTGAAATGGGTGTCGAGGGAGCAGAGCCGATCAATCTCTTCTGATGGAAGACGCGCGGCGATTTCAGGTTCGCGTTTCGCATTTTCGGCAAAAGTGCCCTCACCTTTCCACGTTTTCATCGCAGCACGTTGCACCGCTTCATACGCGGTTTTGCGCTCAGTGCCGGCACGCGTGAGGGCGAGTAAGATCGATTGGCTGAAATACAAACCTTTTGTTAGGGCGAGATTTTCCGCCATGCGTTCCGGATAAATCAGCAGTTTTTCGACCACGTTTCGCAACTTCGCGAGCATGTAATCGACCAGGATACATGAATCGGGGAGGATAATCCGTTCGGCGCTCGAGTGACTGATGTCACGCTCGTGCCACAGCGCCACGTTTTCGAGCGCAACGACTGCATTACCGCGAATAACACGCGCCAGGCCGCTCAGGCGCTCGTTTGTGATCGGATTGCGTTTGTGCGGCATGGCCGAGCTTCCTTTCTGGCCTTCGCCGAAAAATTCCTCTACTTCGAGCACTTCAGTCCGCTGAAGATGTCGAAATTCGGTCGCCCAACGATCGATGCTCGACGCGATGACCGCGAGCGTAGTCATAAACTCCGCGTGGCGATCACGCTGGACGATTTGCGTTGAGAGCGTCGCCGGTTTCAATCCGAGCTTGTCACACACTGCGCGCTCGATTGTTGGGTCGATGTGCGCGTGTGTGCCGACTGCGCCACTGATTTTGCCCACGCGGATTCGCTCACGTGTCTGCGTAAGCCGTTCGATGGCGCGTCCGAACTCGTCATACATCAGAGCAAGCTTTAACCCGAACGTGATCGGTTCAGCATGAACGCCATGGCTCCGCCCGATCATCGCCGTCAATTTGTACCGGCGTGCCTGGTCGGCAATCACGGTTCTCAAAGCTTCCAGATCGTCCAACAGTATCTTGCAGGACTCGTTGAGTTGCACCGCAAGCGTCGTGTCCAGAATGTCCGATGAAGTCAGTCCCTGATGGATCCAACGCGACGCAGGTCCGACTGATTCGGCCACGTTCTCCAGAAAAGCGATAACGTCGTGGTTCGTTCGTTGTTCGATCTCAAGAATACTCGGAATCGAAAAGCGCGCTCGTTTCCGGATCTCCTCCGCGTCCTCTTTAGGAATTTGACAAAGCTCAGCCATCGCCTCACAGGCGAGGACTTCAATTTCCAACCAGATCTCAAACTTTCGTTGGTCCGACCAGATGTTGCTCATCTTCGGTCGGGAATAACGGTCAATCATGCACGGAAGATAAAACGACTGGATGCTTGGAAAAGCGTTTTCGTTCCGAAGCGATGGATTTGTGAATTAGCCCCAGCAACTGGAGAATTGAAGCCTACAGAAAAAGGCCGCAATCGAAACACGATCGCAATTTTCGTACGGCGATTTGAGCTAGGTTTTTGAGCGCGGCGCTGTCGCCGCTTGTAAATGGAGAACTGCTACCGCCCTTCCTAGAATTAATAGGAAGACCAGAGAGGCGGTCAGCAGTTTAGCAGACTCGGGCACGCAGGAAGCGTCCGTTATCCTTTACGCGCACCTGACCACTGGCCAAAAGGTCTGCCACCGCTGCGACCATTTCTTTGCTGCTTTCAGTGCAGGAACCGACTGCCAGGATCAGATCACCCAAAGAAAGCCGGGTACGCGGTCTGATGATTTGGCCAAATTGACGATTTCTTTTCATATATTGCCCTTTGTGGCCTGAGCAGGTCTAATGCCACGCGTCATTGTGAATATCTGTTCCATGGTCACAGGCCGGGTTATTCAGTCCTTATCCACTTTAGAACTGACCATTGAGCGACACTTTTGTTCAAATTTAGAACACCACCTGCGTCACGCACGCCATCTTAACGCGCTTTTATCGCTCGGAAGTGAATATGTACAGAGCGGCAAGTATCGCGGTTAGCGAGAGGAGTCCGGATTGGCTGACCGATGAAGATGTTCCAGTGGCTTTGAACGAATCAAAACTTTCGCGTTCTACGCCACACGTTTTCGATTCGTCAAGCGCAGTACGATGAAATATAAGAGTGCCATTACCGCTACAAAGATAATGATCCAGTGCGAACGAGTCTTCACAAATGTTAGCCAACCATCAACATTCGAGATCAAGTCCGGTTGCACCTGGTAAGCTTTCGCGCCCAGCCATGCCAGGACGCTGCACCAAAGCGCCGAGCCAGCAATAGTCGCGAGGCTAAATTTCCAAAAGTTCATCCGAACGAGTCCAGCTGGATATGAAATCAGATGTCGAATGACCGGTAATAGTCGCGCAAAAAAGACGCCGCCGGTTTCGTAACGCTGTAACCAGATCTCGGCCCGTTCGAGCTTGTCATGGGTGATGAAGAAATATACCCCGAAGCGATAAAGCAGCGGGCGTCCGATGAGCAAACAGAGCCAGTAACCTATGGCTGCGCCCAGGTATGATCCGATTGCCCCTGCCAACACGACGCCTGCCATGCTGAGTTTGCCGCTTGCGGCGAGAAACGCCGCTGGTGGTATGACGATCTCGCTAGGAATCGGGATGATGGAGCTTTCCATCGCCATGAGGACGATGATGCCCAAATAACCGCCGTGTAGAACCCAACCAAACCAGATTTCAAGTAACTGATGCATATGTTGTTCCGGACCAGGTCGCGAGTCGGTAAATGTCGACCTGTAATCGGTTCGCGGTAGTTCACTACAAAATCCAAAATCCGCAATCTGAAATTCAGATGGCAATCTACCGCCGCGCCCTGCGTAGTACGAGCGGTTCCTGGAATAAACGGCGTCTTGTCATTCCATGCGGAGTCGAGGAATCTCTGGATCGTGCCGCAATAAAGTTCGGCCTGGTTCAGTCTAATCCAAACCCCGCAATCAATTCAGATGCCAATCTATCGTCGCGTCCTTCGTTATTACCAGCCGTTCTGGGGACAAACGATTCTCGGCCTGTTTCTGTCGCTCCTCGGAATCGCCCTGAACCTCTTGAAGCCGTGGCCATTCAAAATCATTGTGGACGATTTCCTGCGTCCCGCGCCTTCAGCGCGCGCTGATTGGCACACGTGGCTTCCCCTGCTGTGTCTCGCGCTTGTCGTGATCCAGTTCGCATGGGGAGTCATTAACTGGATAACAAATTATCTGTTCGTTAAGATCGGATTGCAGGCTCTGCTGAAATTGCGGACTGATCTTTACGCATATCTGCAGTCCCTGTCGCTGAAATTTCATGACGCTCGGCGCTCAGCGGACTCCAGCTTTCGTGTCGCCTACGATTCGCAGTCTATTCAAACGATCTACAACAAAGGGTTCACAAACATTTTCGCTTCGGTGGTTGCGCTTATCGGCACATTCGTCGTGATGATGCGATTGGACTGGGTTCTGACGCTGCTTTCTCTGGCCATCGTTCCTTTGATCGTTGGAACAATTTATTTTTTCGCGCGACGTATCCGCCGCGAATCAACCTCTATTCAGGAAGAGGAAAGCGCCGTGCTGGCGCAAGCGCAGGAGGGACTGAGCTCGATTCGGATGGTGCACGCTTTCGGACGTGAAGACTTCGAGGTGCGACAGTTTCATCAACGAGCAAGCCAGAGTTTGCAGGCAAATCTGCGACTGACGCTGACGAACGTGAACAGTGCGCTGGTAATCAGTACGCTGATGGTCATCGGGACGGCTGCGATGTATTACGTGGGAACTTTGCATGTGCTTGCCGGCACTCTCAGCCTCGGCTCGCTGCTCGTTTTCAGCGCTTATCTGTTGATGCTTTATCAACCACTAGAATCCCTCACCTACACAGCCTGGGCAATGGAAGGGGCTACCGCGGGCGCGAAACGCTGCTTTGAGGTGCTTGATCGAGAGGACGATGTACGAGATTCGCCAAATGCCGCAGTCATTTCATTCGCCAATGGTTCCATGGATTTTCGGTCGGTCAATTTCGGCTACGCGGAACAACGATATGTTTTGCGCGACATCAATCTGCGGATCGAGCCAAATCAAATTATTGGACTGGCAGGCGGCACCGGTGCCGGAAAAAGTACGTTACTCAGTCTGGTACCGCGCTTTTACGATCCGACGACCGGCTCGGTGTTGCTCGACGGCCGCGATGTCCGGTTGATCACGAAAAAGTCCCTGCGCGCGCAGATCGCGATTGTCCTTCAGGACACACTACTTTTCTCCACGACCGTACGCGAGAACATCGCGTATGGTCGTCCGGGCGCGACGGAGGAAGAAATTATTGAAGCGGCGCGTCGGGCACAAGCCGACGAATTTGTTCGGCAAATGCCGCAGCAGTACGACAGTCTTGTCGGCGAGCGCGGCGGACATTTGAGTGTGGGCCAACGGCAGCGCATCGGAATCGCGCGCGCATTTCTAAAGAATGCGCCCATTTTGTTGCTGGACGAGCCGACTTCTGCGCTCGATCCAGCGACGGAAGCTGCCATCATGGAGACGATCAAAGACCTAATGCGTGGTCGAACAACTTTGATTGCCACACATCGTCTGGCGACAATTCACAATCTTGACCAGATTATCGTACTAGATCACGGACGCATCGTTGAACAAGGTCGCGGCCCCGACCTTCTGACCCGGGCCGGCGTCTATGCGAAACTTTATGCTTCGGGGAACTTCCCAACGTAACGCTGCATTTGCCATGTTGAGCGAAGCGAAATATCTCAGGAGGCCTCTGTTCTCGTGGCAGACAACGAAATCAGAGGTTCTTCGCTTCACTTAAAATGACAGGAATAAGGACGTTATGAGTAACATCAGAGAAGATCGACACGTTGAGGGCGACTGGTGGCCGGAGCAGGTGCCAGCGAATGTCGAGTTCGGCGAGGGATTTTATTGCGAGAGCGCGCAAATCTTTCGAAAGCTGCGAAGCAAAAATCCGCGCGCAGTTGTCGTCGGTAAGCACGTTTCCTGTTATGCAGGCTGCTCGTTTGCGATCGGGGACAACGGCCGATGCACGATCGGCGATTTCACGCTGCTCAACGGCGCGCTGATTATGGCTGAGGAAAAAATTGAGATCGGCTCGTATTGCCTTGTTTCATGGAATGTCGGTATTGCCGACTCCGATTTTCATCCGCTCGAGCCTGCTCAACGCCTGGTCGATGCGCAGGCGCTGGCGCCTTATTTCGAAAGGCGCCCTCCGCGTCCCAAACTGAAAACCGCTCCAGTTAAAATCGGCAACAACGTTTGGATTGGAATGAACGCTGTAATTTTGAAAGGCGTCACTATCGGTGAAAACTCGGTCGTCGCAGCGGGTTCGGTAGTGACTAAAACCATCGAACCGAACACAGTTGTCGCGGGCAATCCGGCCGTCGTGGTCAAGAAGTTCCACCACCAAGATCACGAAGCGCACGAGAATGGAATTTGATGAGGTTTTCGCGAAACGTGATCGGATCCGCGATCGAAGTGAATCGCAATCTCGGGCCGGGTTTGCTTGAATCAACGTACCGTCAGTGCTTGGTATACCAATTATCGCATGCTGGAATCGCACTTCAGATGCGAGGTCGCCCTCCCCGTCGATACAAAAATATTTTGCTCGATGGCGGATATCGGATCGATCTCACTCGTACGCGGTGAGTTGATCATGGAGATCAAAGGTGTCGAAGCGCTCCTTCCAATCCATCAAGCGCAGATCCTTACGTACATGCGGCTGGCACATGTCCCTCTTGGTCTGATTATCAATTTCAACGTCACAAGGTTGCAAAGCGGCATCAAACGTTTGGTCCTGTAATTCCTCGTGCTCTTCGTGTCCTTCGTGGTGCAACAATGAAACGCAAGCGCGTCGTAGTGATGGGCTTTATGGGGTCGATGCCGATCGCGGGTGTCGTGTGGCAACACATTCATTATATCGTAGGACTGCAGCGGCTGGGGCACGATGTTTTCTTCATCGAAGATTCAGCGCGTCTCCCATACAACCCGGAGACGTTTGAAGTAACCGACGAGTTCGATTACGCAGCAAAGATCCTCGCGCGGCTTGCACGGGAATTCAATTTCCAAAATCGATGGGGATATTGCGCGCGTTATTTGCCGGGCACACCGACGGCCGGCCTTTCATTGAAAAAAATCCGGCAACTCTATCGCGATGCCGACGCGATCCTTAACGTTTGCGGCACGCAAGAATTCAACGACGACCTGCTCGTTTCCGACCGCATTCTTTACATCGAGAGCGATCCTGGCGTCGAGCAGATCAAAATCGATAAGAGCGTGAAATCGACAGTCGAATATCTACAGCGGCACCACGCGCTGTTCACATTCGGCGAAAACATCGGCACAAAGGATTTTCCTGTGCCGTTGCACGGCTTCAATTGGCTGCCAACCCGACAACCAGTGGTGACAGATCTTTGGAAAACGGCGCGCTTGCTTTCTCCTGGCGCTGTCTTCACCACAATCGCGAACTGGTCCACGAGCGGTTTGAAAGACATCACCTGGGGCGGGAAAAAATATCTGTGGAGCAAATCGCGCGAATTTCTCCGGTTTATCGGTGGGCCAAAAAGAGCCGGTGAAACATTCGAGATGGCGACGAACATCGAGGATTCAAGAACGCGTAAGAAATTTGAGCAAAACGGCTGGCGCCTGACTTCGCCGCTACAAATGAGCATCGATTACTGGCTCTATCGCGATTACATCCAACGCTCGAAAGGTGAGTTCACCGTCGCCAAGGACCAATACGTCCGGCTCAGTACAGGTTGGTTTAGCGATCGCAGTGCCTGTTATCTCGCCGCCGGTCGTCCTGTCATCACTCAGGAAACCGGCTTCACTAAAATCTACGGCGGGAAAGAAGGACTGCTCTCTTTTCGGTCCCTGGATGAAATCGCCGAGGCTGTAAAAAGCATTAACGGCGACTATGCCCGGCATTCGCGGGCCGCTCGCCGCCTTGCACGGGACGTTTTTGAAGCAGAAAAAGTGCTGGAATCAGTCCTCGAACAAGCGGCAATTTGACCATCGCCTATTCCGCACTGCGCCGGACCCGCGCCAGCAGTCCGTGAAAGTTGTTATTGGCATCCTGATAATGGCCGCAGATGAATCCCTTGTTATTGATTCCGGTAAGGATAACCCAGGAGGCGGACCCGGCATAATCCACGGTAACGAACTTGTTCGGAGCAATGAAGAGAAGGCCGTGAGTCGCTCCGTTGCGTCCGGTTCCCGTCGCGTAATCTCCTACCATCATACCTCGGTCATTGATCCCCTGCAGGAGAGTGTCGTGTCCACCCGGGGCACTGATCGGAAAGTGTAACTGGCCGCCAATATCTGAGTAGAAGGCATACCGCTCGTTTGAAGCGGTGTCAGTATAAAGACCGACCACCTGATTCAAAGAATTGAGACCCTGTGGGGTAATGTACGTTCCGCCGGGGATATAGATCGTTTTGACCTTACCGCCGATGCTAGTGAAGCCAGTGTAGTAGTTATACGCACCAACGAAGTCACCGGCACTATTGATTCCATATATCACCGTCCCTACAACATGACCGGGCACGTCATATGTCGTGTATGTGCCATCGGAGAGAAAGAACCCGTGAACACCGTCCGCGCCCCAAAAGGAACCGCACACCGTGCCTGAATCATTCAGGCCATAGGCGTTGGTGAATAAATGCGTGTCGTCGGGGTCGATGATTGGCGCGCTAAATTGACTATCGGCGGTCCGAGTGAAGCCGAAGCGAATGGTGTTATTGGCGGCGATGCCGGCGATCTCGTTATTATGGTTTATCCCGGTTGCGTAGGTATCTTGCGCTCCGGGATAGTCGAATGTCGCGATGACTTCAACTGTGATTGTGGCAACTTGGGCAGAGAAGCCGACGAAAGGCACAGTGAGCAAGCCTGTGAGGCAGACGAGCAGCTTTGCGTGTTTCATGATTTTGCGGAATCTGCAGGTTTTCGTGACCAATGAACAAGAGTATTTTTTTCACGTGTAGTCAATAAGCAAGAGCGCTGGCGCGGCGGCTTCACGAACCTTCAGAAATTCAATATTGGAATTCGCACTTGATCACGCCACCATGCCTGCATGAAAGTTGCAACCGTTATCACCCGTGTGCTTCTTGGGTTGATCTTCGTCGTCTTCGGTTCCAATGCATTTCTGCATTTCCTTCCAATGCCACCGTTGCCAAAAGGTGTGACCGGTGAATATTTGCACGCATTTTTCGCGAGCGGATACGTTTATGCTATTGGCGGCCTTCAGGTGATCGGTGGTTTGCTTCTGTTGATCGGCCGCTTCGTTCCTCTGGGCTTGACGATTCTCGGCGCCATTATCGTGAACATTTTCTTGTTCCACATCCTAATGGCGCCGGAGGGACTCGGGCCGGCAGTCATTGTCGGCGTTCTGGAATTATTTCTTGTCTGGCGTTATCGCGACGGCTTCAAAGGAATCTTCAGCGCCTGATCTTTTCCCATGGCGACGCAAACCGACAAACAGCCACCGCACATAGTAGTGCGCGGCGGCGCGATTAATTTTCAGCAGGAAATCACTGCCGGCAAACATCACTTCACGGCGGATGAGCCAGTAAACGTCGGAGGCGGTGATGCCGGGCCGGATCCGTACGATTATTTGCTGACGTCGCTTGGCGTTTGCACTTCAATGACAATTGGGTTTTACGCGCGGCGAAATCATTTGCCCTTGGAAAATATCACGGTTTCTCTCTGGCACTCGCGTATTCATGCAAGGGATTGCGAGGAGTGCGAAACCAAAGAGGGCATGGTCGATAAAATCGATGTTGAAGTGGAATTAACGGGCGCGGTATCCGCAAAACAGCGCGCGAAATTAATGGAAGTCGCGGCCAAGTGTCCGGTCCATCGGACGCTCACGTCCGAAATCAATATCAGATTGCGAGCCGCGGAGAAGCTGTCTCGCTAGAGAACAGATGGATGTAGCCACCGGCCTGTGGCCGGTCATCGTCTGACGTCTTTGGCACAAAACGGCCCACAGGGCCGTGGCTACAGCGCTCATCAGATCCGTTGTTCTTCCAGATCGTACACGTCGAACCAGTGGTACACGACCCGGTTACGCGGAACGTATCGCTGAATGTAGTTTTCCATGTATTCCTGGAGTTCCGCAGGCAAATCGCTCAGGCGCAAGTCGCGTTCTTTGTTGTTCCAGGAAATGATTTCGACACGT
>DASTMV010000121.1:0-7903 GCA_035713885.1 Candidatus Udaeobacter sp.
ACAGAGCAACGATTTTCGTTACGACGGCGTGCCGGGAACCCACATGTGGTACGACGGGACGCAACATCCGTGGGAATTCAAGCGGGTTTGGCATCTCGAGCCTTCGTTAGGCGATCCCGACCACGTGTATGCCGGCGTGGAAGACGCGGCCTTGTTTGAATCAAGAGATGGCGGGGCGTCGTGGAAGGAATTGTCTGGTCTGCGCAAACACAACACCGGGCCGAAATGGCAGCCGGGCGCCGGTGGAATGTGTCTTCACACAATCCTGATCGATCCGAAAAATCCCAAGCGAATTTTCATCGCGATCTCCGCGGCGGGCGCATTCCGCACGGATGATGCCGGAGAAACCTGGAAGCCGATCAATCGCGGTTTGCATTCGCAATACATTCCCGATCCGAGCGCGGAGGTTGGACATTGCGTGCATCGCATCGCGCTGCATCCGTCGCGCCCGAACACACTCTTCATGCAAAAACATTGGGATGTCATGCGCAGTGACGACGCGGGCGATTCGTGGCGGGAAGTAAGCGGTAATCTGCCGACAGATTTCGGTTTTCCGATCGATGTGCACGCGCACGAACCGGAAACGATTTACGTTGTGCCAATCAAGAGCGACTCCGAACATTTTCCGCTCGAGGGAAAATTGCGCGTCTATCGCAGCCGGACTGGCGGGAACGAATGGGAAGAGCTGACGAACGGTCTGCCGCAGCGCAATTGCTACGTGAACGTTCTGCGCGACGCGATGAGCGTCGATGCGATTGATCCGTGCGGAATTTATTTCGGAACTACCGGCGGCCAGGTATATGGATCAGCCGATAGCGGCGATTCGTGGAACGCGATCGTGCGCGATTTACCGGCGGTACTTTCAGTGGAAGCGCAAACGCTGCAATGATCCGCGTCGTTCTTCCGCATCACCTGCGCACGCTCGCCAATGTAACTGACGAAGTGCAGCTCGATCTCGACGGGACGGCAACACCACGGGCGATCATCGACGCGATCGAACATCGCTACCCGATGCTGCGAGGAACGATTCGTGATCATGAAACGCATGCGCGGCGACCACTCGTTAGGTTTTTCGCATGTGGCGAAGATGTTTCACACGAATCGCCGGATATTCCGTTGCCGGATGCGATCGCCCGCGGGACGGAACCGTTCTTCATTATGGGTGCAATCGCCGGAGGTTAACGAATGGACCAATCCTTCGAGAGTTCGCGCGCACCCGAACCCGTGGGCGCGTTCCCGCATGCGAAACGCGTCGGCAATCTTTTATTTCTTTCGGGAATCGGCCCGCGTGAACGCGGGGTGAAGGAAATTCCAGGGGTCGCGCTCGACTCGTTAGGCAATGTTGCAAGCTACGATATTGAGAAGCAATGCCGGGCCGTGTTCGAAAATGTCCGGCTCGTTCTGGAAGATGCGGGCGCGAGCTGGAACGACATTGTCGATGTCACCGTTTTCCTCACGAACATGAAAAAAGATTTCCCAATCTACAACAAACTCTACGCCGAACATTTCGCCGGCGAAGGCAAACCGAATCCGACACGCACGACGATTCAGATCACCGCGCTCCCAACGCCGATTGCGATTGAACTGAAAGTGATCGCGGCGGTTCGGTAACGGAAAATGCCTCGCCAATGTCGTTCCGAATCATCGCTGCCGATCACACCGGGATCACCGTTTCGAATCTCGAGCGCTCGTTAGGCTTCTGGCGGGATGTTCTCGGTTTCGAATTGTCGCATCGCGCGCATCAAAAGGGCGAGATGGCAGAACAAATCACCGGGGTGCACGGAGCGGAACTCCTGCTCGCGGTTCTCAAAACGCCGGGACATAAGATCGAACTCCTTGAATACCGCGCTCCGGTTGACCGCAAACAACACGTTGATCTTCGTCCTTGTGATGTGGGTTCCGCGCATGTCGCTTTAGTCGTCGATAATCTCGACGCGATGCTGCAAAGGATCGATGCGTGGGGCTGGAAAGCAGAAGGCAAACCGCAAACATTGACGGTCGGCCCTAATGCTGGGCGTCGGGTCGTTTACGTGCGCGATCCGGATGGCACAACGATCGAGTTTATGCAGCCGCCCGCAGACAAGACCTAATCGTCGACTAGTTAGGCTGGGGCTGAAAACGCGGATCGAGCTCAGCCGCGCGTTGAAAGTGTTTTTCCGCCAGCTCGGTCATCCGAAGGTTTTTCAGGCGCATGCCCAGCGTCCAGTGAAAAAACGGATTGTCGGGCGCCGAAGTCTCCGCTTGTTTTTCATAAGCGTCGGCGGCGGCGAATTGCCCGCGCGATCGCAGCGCTCCGGCCAGTTCCTCGTTAGCCAATGGAATATTCGGACTCTGCTTCACGACATCAGTCCACGCTGCGATGGCGTCATCTTCGCGTCCCGTCTGCCAGAGCGATTCGCCCTTCTCCTGCCGCGCGAGAACCAGATCGGGACGTTCCTTCAACGCGCCGTCGAGGCTGATCTGCGCCTGCTCGTAACGACCGAGGAGATTTAAAATGGATCCGCGATAATAAAGACTAAGCGCTTTCGCCTGACCTTTTTGATGCTCAGCCGCATCGCTCAGCAATGTCGTTGCTTCTGCGGCATTCCCTGAGAGAAATTCCAACCAGGCCAGTTTCGAAAGCGTGTCGCCACTCGCGAACAAGCCGGATTTCGCGGCCGCATTGTAATGTTTCGCACCGGCAGCAACATTTTCGCGGTCAGGCGGACCGAGCCACGAAACAGGATTTGGCTGGGCCAGCGCGAGTTCGTCCGGGATCTGGATTTTTTGAAACGCCCGTTCACCTTGAAATTCATGGAAGCGAATCCATCCGCTATGCGCGGCGATGCCTAACCACAAAAGCGCGAACAAAAGAAAGCCCCATCCCATCGGGCGAATGGTTCCGGCCAGTTTCAAGTTGAAGCGGTGCAAGTAAACATCGCGGCGCGAAAACAAACGCCACGATGTCAGCGCGAGAAATGTCGTCACCGCAGCGCACCCAAGCGCCATCAGGAA
The DNA here is from genome assembly GCA_035713885.1 of Candidatus Udaeobacter sp. GTDB lineage: Bacteria > Verrucomicrobiota > Verrucomicrobiia > Chthoniobacterales > UBA10450 > Udaeobacter. The sequence continues at coordinate 2,995 of DASTMV010000121.1, forward strand.
TGGAACGAGCCCATACACTCCTCGCACCGCCAGAAAACTTCCGGCAAAGACAAGCGCGCCGAAAATTTCTTCCGGCCACGTTAACGAATAATGTTTGCCATCGGCGCGCGCCGGCGCGTGTCCGAGTGCCAGCTTTCCAAAGCCGAGGTAGAGCGCGTCGTTAGGGCAAACGCTGATGCAATCCATGCACTTCATGCAGCCGGAATCGACCACCATCCTGTGCGTTTTCACTTCGGCGTGGACGAGCACATTTGATGTGCACGTCGCCGTGCAATGGCCGCATTGATTACACGCATCGGTTACGCGGATCTTCAACGGCGAAAGTTTGTCCGCGATGCTGAAGAATCCGCCGTAGGGACAGGCGTAGGTGCAGAAGCCTTTCTGACCGAGAAACCAAACGGTGAGAAATCCGCAGATGGCGAGAAACGGAATCGCTACGGCAACTGATGGAAATGTGGACCAAAAGTCTGTCGTCACGAGATGATTGGTGAATTTTGGAATGAGCGGTTCCGAGGCAGGCCGCGCAAACAAACGGTAAGCCGTTGGCCAGACGAACATGTAAAGCGCGGCGAGCAATGGAACGTAAACAAGAAGCCGCGAGCGGAACGGCTTTGGCGTGATGCGCATTTTTTTCAAAAGCCACCCGCAAAGATCCTGGAGCGCGAGAATGTGGCAGCCCCATCCGCAGACAAATCGGCCGAAAATCAGCGTTGCCAAAATTGCCAGCGTGAAAAATATGAAACCGGCGTTGACCATGCCGCGTTGCAGCGTGTGCATCGTCTCAGAGGGTTCGATGGGAGAGATCGTGCGTCCCATCAATCGCCATTGAATGAAGTGCGCGATCATCAGCAGGGTAACGCCGATAAGCGCAGCAGCCCGCCAGCGGCTGGTTTTCGACTTCCGCATGCGCTCTGGGCCGCCCGCCGTCGCCTTGGGAGAAGCACTCCGCGCTGGCACCCTGTCCGGTGCCGGCACCCCTCGATCCCGCACGATTAGACCATCACAACCGCTTTTCACCCGTTCCCCTATAGTCGCAGAAACCGCCAACTTTGAAAATTTCAAGCTATAGAATTTGACGAAACCGTGATAATCCTCTAAAAAGCGTTCACTTTTCCGGGAAGAAAGGGTATGAACTCAGCTTGCCAGGGCCCGCAAGTTACCACCTCACTCAACACAAAAACTATGTTAGGCAAAATGTTTAGCCGTTTCACACTTCCACTGCTTCTACTCGCCACGAGCATTCCAGGGAGTTCCATCGCACAGCCACAAAAATCCAATGCAAACGCGGACAGTGGCGTTCTGCAAAAAATGCTCGCCGTCAAAGGCAGCGCCGAGATGAGCCTCGACGTTGCGCGAATTAGTAAGAGCGGCGGCTCGAACGCTGCAACGTTCAACTTCCAGGTCGCGGCGAATTCCTTCTTTACTGTCCTGGTATTCAACGATCTTCTGCGCGGCCCCGATGCAGGCTCAATGGGTCTCGTCTCGCAGGACGCGGCGAAGCTGCCCGCGGCTCTGCACGTCGAGCAACTGATTGTCGAAAAACAGGGGCCCGAGGAAGCCTTCGATCTCGCAGTGCGTGACGGAAAAACGGGCTTCGTTTTCTTCAATATCAGCGGACATGAGTACAGTTATGACGCCGGAACCAAGTCGTTAGGCATCAAGGACGGGCGACTGCAGCTTTCGGATGATTTTGCCAAAAAGCTTGGACGGCCCGCTGACGCCGGCTCGGTCGTCGGAAGGATTTCCATTTCCGCGCGGCTCATTCCGATCGAAATCGACAACATCGCTAATGGCAATGTGCAATCGGCAGTGATGCCTTCGATCCGTCAGCCAGACAATGGAACGATACCGGGACCGGATGTGATTGTGGGAGATCTTCCCTCTGTGGAGCAAGCGGGTAGTTCCGGAAGCTTTGTTGGCCTTGGGGTAGGAACGACTTCCTGCAATGCCGGCGTCGTAGATCTGGATTGGTTTCAATTGCCATCCAATGATCACCCGGTCATTCCGCAAAATATGTATCGGATGAGCGGGGGCGATGATAACACAGAACGTTTCGAACAGATTGGGCAGTCATGGCTCAAACACGCTTTCACTGCGTTAACTCAGAATATCTGTAGCTTTGGCTGTAACGGAGTTGGCGGCAGCCATCTCGGCTCGGGATGTTCCGATCCCTACAGTGCCAGCCTGAATTATGGCCAAAGCGGCCTCGGGTCGCGTGCGTGGGTGAATCCATTCACCGGCTCCTATCCAAGGGGAGACTCCGGAGCCACTAATCCAAACAATCATAGTGGCCACTCGCACTCAGGCACGTCGCATCGCCTTCTCGTCGCGATAAGCGATCTGGCGACCACTTCGAATCCGGGCGCGACTTATTTCGCCGAAGGCCAGTATGTCACTCCCCACGAATACGTCTGGTGCCAGGCGCATGCAGGCCAATGCAACATGTACAACAACGTTTCCTACCGGCAATTCACTCCTTCAGGGACAACGAGTTTCACATTCTCAGCGGTCGGAGCAACGATGCGCTCAAAGCCTGCGATCACTGCCTGGACCGGAGCGTCGATGACCAATTTCAAGCCGGATCCGGGGAACGACGGAATCGGGATTATTGGTTACAAAGTGACGAATCCATCCGCCGGCGTCTGGCATTATGAATACGCGGTTTACAACGAGAACCTCGATCGCGCGGTTCAATCTTTCAGCGTTCCAGTCGGTTGCGGAGTGACGGTAAGCAACGTCGGTTTTCACGCCCCGCCGCAGCCTGCGGCGTTTGCTAATGACGGGACGGTGGGAAGTGCCGGCTACAGCAGTACGCCTTGGGCAACCAATCAAAGCGGCGGCGCCTTGACTTGGAACTCAGAAACATTCGCGCAAAATCAGAATGCGAACGCGATTCGCTGGGGCACACTTTACAACTTCCGTTTCGATTCCAACAAGCCGCCGCAGGCAGCACTCGCCACCCTGGGATTTTACAAGACGGGAGCACCAATCACCGTTTCGATCCAGGCGCCCACTCCCGATCCGTGTAACCCGCTGCAACTCACCTCGGCCGTCTCACGCAAGACTCATGGTGCGGCGGGCGACTTCGACATCGATCTACCACTTAGTGGCGAACCGGGCGTCGAATGCCGCACCGGCGGCGCGAATGGCGACTTCAGCATCGTGGTTACTTTCACAAACAACATCGCCAGCGGCACTCCGAGTGTAACCCAGGGCATCGGCAACATCAGCAGCAGCCCGATTTCCGGTAACGCGATGACAATTAATCTGACCAACGTCACTGACGTCCAACAGATCACAGTCACCTTAGACAATGTAATGGACAGCTTTGGCCAAACGCTGCCGCAAACTGCCGTGCCCATGATCGTGTTGCTTGGCGACACCACCGGTAACAAATCCGTCAACGCGTCTGACATTTCCCAGACCAAAACAAAGGGAGGCGAAGTCGTAGACGCGACCAACTTCCGTGAGGATGTGACGGTAAGCGGCGACATCAACAGCTCCGACGTTGCTGCCGTCAAGGCGCAATCCGGCGATAGCCTCCAATAACAGCCCGCCAGGGGCGAAAAATTACCTGAGTATCCGCGAAGCCACTACCACACCTGACAACTAAAAATATGTTAGCTACCATCATTCGCTTCACTCTGCCGTTGCTTTTCCTCCTTGGCATTTCCGGCAGCTCAATCAACGCACAACCGCAAAAGAACAATGCGCAGGCAGAATCCGGGGTTCTGCAAAAAATGCTCGCCGTCAAAGGCAACGCCGAGATGAGGCTCGACCTTGCGCACATCAGCAGGAACGGCGGCTCGAACGCTGCCACGTTCAACTTTCAAGTCGCGGCCAATTCCTTCTTCACCGTTCTGGTATTCAACGATCTGCTGCGCGGTCCCGATGCCGGCTCAATGGGTCTCGTCTCCCAGGACGCGTCCAAACTTCCCGCTGCCCTGCACGTCGAGCAGCTTATGGTTGAAAAACAGGGACCGGAGGAAGCATTCGATCTCGTGGTGCGTGATGGAAAAACGGGCTTCGTTTTCTTCAATGTCAGCGGACATGAGTACAGCTACGATGCCAGTACCAAGTCGTTAGGCATCAAGAACGGACGGCTGCAGCTTTCGGAAGATTTTGCCAGAAAGCTGGGACGTCCCGCGGATGCCGGCTCGGTTGTCGGACAGATTTCAATTTCAGCCCGGCTCATTCCCATTGAGATCGACAACATCGCCAACGGCAATGTGCAGTCCGCCGTGATGCCTTCGATCAATCAACCGGACAATGGAACCAATCCGGGACCGGACGTGATTGTGGGCGACCTTCCTTCGGTGCAGGAGCCGTCCAACGGCACTGTCAACGGCTTTGTCGGCCTGGGAGTGGGTACGACGTCCTGTAATGCCGGCGTAGTAGATTTGGATTGGTTTGCGCTTCCGAGCAACGATCACCCGGCCATTCCGCAAAACATGTATCGCATGAGTGGCGGGACGGATAACACCGAGCGGTTCGAGCAAATCGGTCAGTCATGGTGTAAACATGCTTTTACCGCTCTCACTCAAAATGTTTGTAGCTTTGGATGTAACGGAGTTGGCGGCTCCCATTTGGGCTCCGGTTGTTCCGACCCGTACGACGCGAGTTTAAACTATGATCAAAGCCGTTTGGGTTCACGGGCGTGGATCAATCCTTTTACAGGTGTGTATCCGCGCGGCGACTCGGCCACTAGTCCGAACAATCACAGTGGCCACTCCCACACCGGCACTTCACATCGCTTGCTCGTCGCGGTGAGCGATCTCGCACCGGCTTCAAATCCCGGCGCGACTTATTTCGCCGAAGGTCAGTACATCACTCCGCATGAATACGTTTGGTGCCAGTCTCACGTGGGCGAATGCAACATGTACAACAACGCCTCCTACCGTCAGTTCAC
>DASTMV010000122.1:0-14911 GCA_035713885.1 Candidatus Udaeobacter sp.
GAGCGCTGGGCCGAAGCTTTCGTTAGCTTCCATTATCTTCTGCTGCTCTGCACGTGCTGCGGTGAAAGCTGCATACGCTCCGGCATCATCTTTCGCCATCCGAGCGATAACGCCTTTCATGAACAGCGGACTGAAAGTAACTGCCTCGTCCGTGAAAGCCGGATTTTCGCCTGCTGCGGTCACGGCGCTTTTCGCGGCTGAGGCATCGTGTTCAGCCAAAGCGGCACTAAGCCAATATTCGGCAATGTCTCCGATAGCTGCGGGATTTGTGCTGCGAATTGAATCGACCATTTGATGCAAAGGGCGGGGATCAGCCTTCCAATAAAAATCCACAGCTGCGCGCTCAAGTTTGGTATCGAGGTCGTTCGGTTCGATAGCGAGCGCGCGGTCCAAAGCCGATCTTTCCTCAGTGAAACGACGCAGGTGACGATAACTGAGCGCAATCTGCTGTAGGGTGAAGCTGTTACGCGGATCCAAATCGATGGCGTGCTCTAAGCTGCGCACTGCCTCTTCTTGTTTCCCCTGGCGGCGCTGAATGTATCCTTTCAGCGCAAACACACTGGCATCGTTAGGTAAAGTCCTCGCGGCGATTTCCAGCTCAGCCAGAGCGGCGTCATAATCCAAATAGCCTCGGTAGAGGTTTTGGGCGCGTGCTAGATGCGCCTCACCTGCATGCGGTCGGAGGCGAAATGCCTTCTCAATCGCGGTTTCGGCCAATGCCAGTCGCGCAGGGGTATGGTCGTCGCCGAAGAAATAAATGCGGTCATGAGTAGAGGCTAGCAAGCAATACGCATTAAAGAATGAGGGATCATGCGCGACAGCCTGGTTGAGCACATCGGCCGCCTCGAGTAAATTCGCTTTCGCGTTTCTGCTGGCAAGAAGATCTTTGGCTCGAGCGTAGAGTTCGAAGGCTGTGATGTCGCTGGTGGGCGCTTGCTGGATAGCAGTTTTTTCGCGTGGCGAAAGGTTGGCCTGCAATTGATGCGCAATCGAAGTCGCTATCTCACTTTGGATCGCAAATACATCAGCAAGATCTCGATCATAGCTTTGTGCCCAAAGCGCCCGATTAGTTGAGACGTCAATTAATTGAGCGTTGACGCGTACCCGATTACCCGCTCGTTGGACACTTCCTTCCACCACACGTGCAACACCGAGTTGATGACCGATCTTGTGCAGATCGCGCGCGGCCCCGCTGGGGTATTGCAGCACCGAGCTGCGATTGATCACCTTTAGATCAGCTACGCCGGCGAGACGGGTTAAGATTTCATCCTGCACGCCATTGGTAAAAGAAACGTTGGCCGGATCCGCACTTAGGTTCTCAAACGGAAGCACTGCAATACTTTTATCCGCAGGTCGATGTATGAGGATAAGGAGAGATATACCAACAACGACGGTGGCTGCGGCTGCGAGAACAGCTTGCCTGCGTCGTACGCTGCGTCTTTTTGGGGAAAAATGTTGGAGGCGTGTCCTCAACTCGCGGGTACCGGGCCGGGCCGCCGGTTCGAACGCGAGCATCGATACGAGCAATGATTTCAGCCGATGCGGAACGCGCGCAGCCTTAAGTTGTTCGATAGGAAGCACATTTGACTGTTGCGCGCGATGAATCTCTTCCAAACTACGGCCGGAAAACGGCGTTTTTCCGGTAAGCGCAAACCAGAGCGTTTCGCCTAACGAGTAAATGTCGGAGCGCACGTCGAGCGTAGAATGTTCAAATTGTTCCGGGCTGGCGAATGCCGGGGTACCGACAAATCTGTCGTGGGTCAGCGATTTCTGATCTGTCGCTGCGTGGAAGACTCTAGCCAGGCCGAAATCGATTATTTTTACTTCAGGAATTGCGTCGTTGTGGGACGCCTGTGTTCTATTTCGTTTAAACCGCCGTTGATCATTTCCCGCGGTGTCGGAATCATCCGCATTTACGAGCATCAAGTTTGCTGGTTTTAAATCGCGGTGCACTAAGCCATGCTTCTCAGCAGCCGCGATGGCTGAGGTAACTTGCCGTGCAATCTCGACGGTGGTATGTGCATCAAGCGGCCCAGTGCGGCGAACGCGTTCGTCAAGGGTCTCGCCCTCGATGAGCTCCATCGCGTAAAAATATTCTCCTGTCTCAAGACGCATTCCGAATTGGTACACGGTGGCGATGTGTTCATGTCGCAATGCTGCAGTTGTGCGCGCTTCGCGGACAAAACGCTCGCGTGTATCAGCACTTCGCTGAGCGACGTCCATTTTGATAACTTTTAAAGCGACTTTTCGCTGGAGCGACGTGTCAGTGGCACGATACGTAACGCCCATCGCTCCACGGCCAAGCTCGCGAAAGCTTCCGTCCGCATAGCAATCGATTTCGTAGATACCGAAGCGGCCATCGCTTTGGAAAGCGTTGGAGGTCGAACCTTGTGTCGCTTTTTCTTCGCTGCCAATACCGGCCTGTAATAGACAGAACATGCAACCGAGTCCGTTGTCGGACGTTTCCTCGAGCAGACTGCCGCAGTTTGGACAGGTCAAGCTCTGCTGTGAAGGCGATTGCATCTGTTGGCCTAACTTGTGCGTTTGGCTAGAGTGGATCGAGGCAACGATTGCCCGATCTTCCGCTCAATCTCTTCTTGAGCCTCAGGGGACATGTGGAGCTGCTGACGACAAGGCTTTTCATAAGCCCGGCATCGAATGATGTCGAGAATAAAGTCGTGCAGCCGAAAGTTTTAAGACTGGACGAATTACCCATGTGCTCCCGCATTTCGATCACAGGACTAGCTTTATGATAGCGAACAATACTGCGCGTCGTGTCGGAGCAATGCAGGTGGATAGTCTACGCTGACAGGACCAGGCAGTCCTTTCTCATGCGCGCCGCGGGCGCGTTGATTCCGCCCAGCCAACGCGGACAGCTTGGCGAAGAGGCCGTGGCCTTATTCTGCGGGCAACTAATTACTGTGCCTGACCCGACAATGCGGGCCGGGCTTTTGTTGCGGCCCGCAGTAGAAGGTCATCTCCTGCGATAATGACTTCACCGTTGGCAGGCGCCGCGGGTTTGATTGGAAAAAGCGGCCGCAACACAGCAGATGCTTCTGATACAAGCGCAAGTGAAACAAATGCAGACGCGACTGCCCATTTCATTTTAGCTGCCAGGAGCGTCTTCAAAGAACTTCGAACTCCTTTCCCAAGCTGATTTCCTCTGCGATTAAATTTTCGGGGCGAATGTTTGTTTCCTCTGCCGCCTTAACACGGGCCCATTCTGCTTTGATCGCTTCGCCAACAGCGATCGGTAGTCCCGTATCCAAATTGTAAACGATAAAAGTTTTCATAACTCTAACTTCCTTTCAGCTTTTGTTATTTTGATCTCTACCGACGTACTTCGGGAGAACCGACGGGATGTTGCAGAAAATTTTTTGAGACGAGTGGTTCCCCGAACAGCGGAAGACAATGGAATTCAGGAGCGAATTAGGACAACGATTGCCTGGTTATTTTGGCCTTACATGTCCAAGAAACACCAACCTTTCCAAAGGGCAGATTGCGACCACCACATGTTTTGCATGCGCAGCAAAGCTTGATTGCACGCTCCGTTATCGTGCGGCCAGGACGCGGCACAAATACCGCAGTTCTTCGTCCACCTCTTCGGCTTGAGACACCGTATCGCGCACGAGTTCGCGTAGAATGGCCCGATAACGTTTGCGCAATCGGGCAACATCGCTGCGCAGCGTTCCAATTGGCCGTTGCGCTCGTTGTGCCAACTGTTCGTAGGGGATTGTCGATTCTTCGGTAGCCGAAAGATACGGCATGAAATGGCGAAGCAGGTCTGCCTTGCCGCCGAGTGTGCACTCTTCACTGAGCCGATCCAGAGCTCGCCGCAAAAGCAAAGCTGCCCATTCACGGTCGTAGGCTTCCTCTGGTCGCCATTTTGTTGCTCGCGCGATTTGCCGCTCAGCCTCTTCGGTAGCTTCATCGTCCAAGCTCTGAAGAATCATGTCTCCGCCGCGTTTCAAAGCTCGTCCACGATCTCGGACATCGGCGATGAAATGTTTCAGTGTGCCAAGGAGAAAAGAACGAAATCGTCCTTTTTCGCGGTCGGCGCGCGCATATGCGCGCGTCTCGATAAGGTCAGCAAAGAAGCCCTGGATTAGATCCCGCGCATTCTCCGCGTCATATCCATGTCTCCTCAGGAAAGAGTATAGCGGCCGCCAATAAACTTCGCACAATTCCGACAACGCATTGAATGCATGACCGGAAACCGTCGCCGAGTTGCCCGCTTCGAGAACCATTGTCCAACGAGTCGAAGCGAATGACTCATAGCGACTCTCTGCCCCGGGGCGAGAGGGCACCGGCCGTGTTTTCACATGTAACAAACAATAAAATAACTGCCAGGTAAGTAGCAAGACATAACGCGCTGGTAGCAGGGCCTCTATTTCCAAGCACTCGCATCCCCAGAAAACGCGCCTACACTGGGAATCGGGAATGGTTTCGCTGCAAAAAAGTTTCCTATTCGTTCACATTCCAAAAACGGCCGGCAATTCGATTCAAAGTGCCCTTCGCGAGTATTCCGAAGATGAACTGGTGTCGCTGCGCAAAGAACAAGACGGAATCGAGCGTTTCGGATTGCGCAATCCAAAATATCAAATCAGGAAACACTCTGCTCTCAGCGAGTATCGCGATGCGCTCGGCGAGGAGCAGTTTCGCTCTCTTTACAGGTTTACCTGTGTACGCAATCCATGGGATCGGATGGTGTCTTATTACTTCACTCCGACACAGAATTCGGAAATGTGGAGCCGTAAAAAATTTTACGGAATTATCTGCAAAGCTGTACCGGTTCAGGAGTATTTAAAACTGAATGACCACGAAGCCGATCCATTCGGAAACGTAGATTACATCATGCGCTTCGAGAGTCTGCCGGACGATTTTCGCTTCGTCTGTGGCCGGTTACAGATTTCGGCGCCACCTCTCCCGAAACTCAACCGCTCCAAGCGAGAGCATTATTCAAAGTATTACGACGAGGAGCTTCGCGAGTTTGTCCGTACTCGGTTTGCTGCGGAAATTGAGCGGTTTGGCTATGCTTTTGAAGAGCGATAAGCTTGGAATGTCTTAGCCGGAGCTGACGCGTCGGGTCAGCTTTGGTCCTTCTTTCGTATCGCGTACTTCCCAGCCGTGGACGAAGATTTGGTCGCGTAATTCATCGCTGCGTTTCCAATTCTTCTGCTGACGCGCGTTCCGCCGCTGTTCCGCCAATTGTTTTATTTCCGGTGGAATAACGATTTCCGTCTCGGCCTGAAGATCGAGAACGGCATTGATCCGTTTCCACCAATCCAGCCATGCCTGGGCCGATGCCGCATTCATTTCGTTGCGATCGAACGCACGATTGGTTTCGCGAATCGATTCGAAGAGGTATCCAAGGGCAGCCGAAATGTTGAGATCGTCGTCCAGCGCATCTTCAAACGCTGTCGTTGGGGTCTGGATTTTGGGCGTAGGGCCATTATCGCCTGTTTTTCCCGCAACTTCGCGCAAGCGCGCCAGCCACTCGTCGATTCGGCCTAACGATTCGCGGGCCTCATTTATTCCTTCCCAGGTGAAATTTAGCGGCACGCGATAATGTACGCGCAGGAGAGCATAACGAAGCTCTCGCCCGCTATAGCCGTTCGCCACGACGTCGGGCACGGTATAAAAATTGCCTGACGATTTCGCCATTTTTTGGCCATCCACCAGAAGATGCGCACAATGCAGCCAATAACGCACGAACTGCTTTCCGGTTACGCCTTCGCTTTGCGCGATCTCCGCTTCGTGGTGCGGAAAAATATTATCGACACCGCCGCAATGTATGTCGACCTGGTCACCCAGGAGCGCCGTGGACATCGCGCTGCACTCGATGTGCCATCCGGGGCGTCCGGCGCCCCAGGGCGAATCCCATTTCACGTCGCCGTCTTCTTCGTCCCAAGCTTTCCAAAGCGCGAAATCGCCAACGTGTTCCTTATCGTATTCGTCGTGTTTAACCCGGCCTGTCGATTGCAACTGCGTAAGATCGAAATGCGCGAGTCTTCCGTAAGCGGGAAATCTGTTGATGCGGAAGTAAACTGATTTGTCGTCCGCCTGATAAGCGAGGCCTTTCGCGATGAGCGTGCTGATCATCTCGATCATTCGATCCACATAGCGCTGATCGGTGGCGCATGGAAATTCGTCGGCGTGTTTGATCCGCAGTGCGTCCAGATCCTGGGAGAAGGCCTGTTTAAATTGCTCGGTAAATTTGCCCAGCGCCAGTTTGGCTTCATGCGCACCGCGGATCGTTTTGTCATCCACATCGGTGATGTTCATCACGCGATGCACTTTGTAGCCGCGCAACTCTAGGTGCCGTTGAAGCAAATCCTCGAAGATGTAAGCTCGAAAATTTCCAATGTGCGCGCGGCTGTACACTGTTGGCCCGCATGTATACATTTTGATTGGAGGCTGCGCCGTATCGCGCGGCTCGAAATCCTCTACCTCGCGGGAATAGGTATTAAAGAATCGCAGCGCCATAACAATATGGTAGCGGCGGTTCACGGAACCGCCATGTCGATTGCGATCAATCGCGAGTAGAAGCTATCTCTACGGCAGCAATGGCGATTGCCGCTATGCCCTTGCCTTGCCCTATGTGGCCGAGTTTTTCGTTCGTGGTTGCTTTCACGCTTACGTCGGAGTCGCTCACGCCAATCGCTGCCGCAATTTGTTGTCGCATCGCCACAGCATGCGGCGCGAGTTTTGGCGCCTCGGCGATCACTGTTGCATCAACGTTAACCACGCGCGCATTTTTCTTTGCGAGCAAATCCGCAACACGTTTTAGAATTTCGATGCTGCTGATGTCACGGATCGATTCGTCGGTGTTCGGGAAATGCTGGCCTATGTCGCCCGCGGCGACTGCTCCAAGTAACGCATCGGCAACGGCGTGCGAAAGGACGTCGGCATCCGAGTGCCCCTCCAAACCGCGCGCGTGCGCGATCTCGATGCCGCCCAAAATTAATTTCCGCCCGTCGGCGAAACAATGGATATCATAACCGATACCAGAGCGGACCATAGACTTCGCTTCGTTTGGTTGAATCTCGAATCGTTGAATCGTTAAAGCGCACTTTCGATGTAACGATGTAACGATCTACGTTTTCTGCTGTGGTTGTCATTCATTACAATTTCAGGTTCATCAGACCGTTTGAGGCAACGATATGGTACTTTTCTTTCATGTTCTCGCGCGGACGAAGATCGACAGTGCCACCTGCATTTTCGACCAGGAGGCAGCCGGCGGCGATGTCCCACAAGCTGATGCCTGTTTCAATGTATGCATCGAACCGTCCGGCAGCGACATATGCCATATCTAGCGCCGCGCTGCCGAGCACGCGGCATTTGCGGACACGATGAATCATTTGCTGAATTAGGGAAAAATTTTTGTCGATGGTCTCTCCGGTTTTGGCGAGACCGATCGAAATCACCGCTTCGGCCAGCTCTGTACGATCGCTCACGTGGATGGGACTTCCATTCAATTTCGAAGCGTCGGATTCTTGAACCGTCCACATCTCATTGCGGATCGGATCATACACCACTCCAACGATAATTTCGCCGCGCTGGCGTAGCGCAATCGAAACGCAAAAATGAGGGATGCCGTAGAAATAATTCACCGTTCCATCCAACGGGTCGACAATCCATTGATGATCACTCGATTGATCTCCGACAATTCCTTCTTCCCCGTACAACGCGTGCGCCGGAAATTCCTGGAGCAGCAATTTGCTAATTAACTCCTGCGTCTGAACGTCGATTTCGAGTTTAATGTCGTGCGGTGCGAACGTCTGCACGCGCTGCGGACGCGGAAAATTCTCTCGCAATAATTTGCCAGCAGCCAAAGCGGCATTCTTTGCTGTACCTAAGTAATCATGCATCGGGAAGCATTACCTCGCACAAAGAACAAAAACTGCACGCTGAGATGTTTCGCTTCGCCCGAGGATAACAATGTGCGCGCGGCGTAAAAAAACCGGGAGGAAAATAAATTCTCCTCCCGGGTTGAAGTTATGTGTTGTGCCCCCGAAGAAATCAGGGGCGTTAACTCAGCGTCAGGCCTAGTGCCTTTTTTTCTTCGCTGTTTTTTTCTTTGCTGCTTTTTTCTTTGCCATCGACTAATTCCCCCCTTTCAATCCGCAACGCGCGGGGCATTGTGAAGAGTTGGGAATGACTTCACTTATGTGCGTTCAGTAATCATCACATTTTTTTTGTCAAACGTTTTTGTTGAAAAGTTGAAAAAATTTTCACGAGCTTGTGGGCGAGAATTTTCTTTGGTGCGCGCGAAAATCTTTTGATTTCACCGTGGCGAAACAGAATGAGCAGTTCATTTTCCTCGCTCTCGATTCCGACATGCGCATTGTTCGCGACGATGATATCGCAATTTTTCCCGGACAGTTTTTTCCCGGCATTTTTTTCGATGTGATCTGTTTCCGCGGCGAACCCGACCAGAAGAAATTTGCGGTCATGACGGCAGCCTAACGATTGGAGAATGTCACGCGTCGGACGCAATTTGAGCGAGATTTCCTCGCTGCGCTTCTTAATTTTGATCGGCGAAACTTCAGCCGGTTTGTAATCGGCGACGGCAGCGCAGAGGACACAAACCTCGGAGTTGTCCGCGTGCCGGTGAACCGCATCAAACATTTCGTCGCTGGTGTAAACAGAAACCAATTCTGCATCGCGCGGTGGCTCGATGTTCACCGGACCGGAAATCAGAACCACCTCATGCCCGGCGTCAATCGCAGCTTCCGCTATGGCGTAACCCATTTTTCCAGAGGAGCGATTGGAGATATAACGGACGGGATCGATTGGCTCGCGCGTGGGACCAGCCGTGATAAGAAATCTCACGCGATCAATTTGTCGTGGCGACTCAGGAGAAATTCGGCCCGAAACGCGATGTCGTTTATTTTCCACAATCGGCCGAGGCCTTCGTATCCGCACGCAAGCATCCCTTCTTCCGGACCGATGAATTGGACTCCACGCGCCTTCAATTTTTCCACATTCTCCACAGTTACTTCGTGCGACCACATCTTACCGTTCATGGCGGGCGCGATCAGGATCGGGGCGCGCGTGGCGAGTGCGATCGCGGCGAGCGGATGACCCGCCAGACCGTGCGCGAGCTCAGCCAGAATGTGCGCCGTCGCGGGCGCGATCAGCAGCAGATTGGCGCGATCTGCAAGTTCGATGTGACCTGGCCGCCAGCTTTCCTTCTCCTCGAAGAAGCTCGTCATGACGGGATTTTTTGACAGAGTCTGCAATGTGATTGGCGAAATAAACTCCGCCGCGTCCTGTGTCATCACCACAAAAACGTCGTGGCCTTGTTTGACCAGCAAACTTGCCAACTCGGCAGATTTGTAAGCCGCGATCGATCCTGTTACGCCGAGCACTACGGTTTTTTTCGCTGCCGGAATGGGCAGCAGCTTTTGCGAATTCGCCTTCTGTAACTTGCGTTTGGGAGTTCCTTCCATGCCAGCCATATCGCTCATCCTGAGATCAAACGCCGACTCAAATATTTTTCAGCAGACATGATGTGTCGGATTTTTTCCAGATCTTCTTCTATAGAGCCGCTGATAACAGTGTAACGGTAGTGGCGCCATAACTCCACTTCTCGCCGGGCGGTGGCGAGACGCGAATCGATCTGCTGTGTAGTTTCCGTTCCACGTTTTCCCAAACGGCGGCGCAACTCTTCAAAGTCGGGAGGCATAATAAAAATGTCCGCGAACGCCTGGCGAATAATCGGATCATCGCAGTTGCGGATCGTGGCGGCGCCTTGTGTGTCGATATCGATCAGAACATCCAGGCCGTTTTTTAAACTGGACTGCACCGGCTCGCGTAGAGTGCCGTAGAGATCTCCGTGTACTTTTGCGTGCTCCAGAAAATCGCCGGCTTCAATTCGAGCATGAAAATCTGCCGCGGCAATGAATTGGTAATGCTTGCCATCAATCTCACCGGCTCGCGGGGCTCGTGTAGTGCAGGAGACCGAATAAAAGAAAGTTGAAGTTTTTCGCAGCGCTTCGACGAGCGTCGTTTTGCCCGCTCCCGAGGGAGCTGAGATAACGAAGAGAATGCCCTTCCGACGGAAGTTCATTTTACGTCGTGAATCCGACTCACCATAGAGTTTCAGCCCGTCTGCTCAGCGGGTCTGTAGACGGCTGCAGAACGAGCAGCGCTGCCACAGAATCCCGGAAAGCAGAGTGCAACTTCGCTACGCGCAGAGGACACAAACCTGTGTTCCGATTGCTTCCGGCTTTTATTCAAGGTTCTGCACTTGTTCACGGATCTTCTCCAGTTCGCCTTTGCAGGCAATAACGTGTTGGGAGATTGCAGCGTCATTCGCTTTCGCTCCGAGCGTGTTGAGTTCACGGAAAATTTCCTGCGTAATAAATTCGAGTGTACGTCCGACCGGCTCTTTGCTGCGCAGATGATGTGCGAATTGAGCCAAATGACTTTCAAGACGGGTCAGTTCTTCCGAGACATCAGCGCGATCGGCAAAGAAAGTAATTTCTTTCAGCAGGCGTTCGTCGCCGTCGGCGATCGGCAACCCGGCTTTTTGAATGCGATCGAGCAGCGCCGCGCGATATCGTTTTACCACCTCGGGATGCAACGCGCGGACTTCCTTGAGCTTTTTACGAATGGCTTTGAGACGATGAATTAAATCCTTTGCCAGATGTTTGCCCTCGCGTTCTCGCATTTTGATCAAGTCCGCGAGCGCAGTTTGCAGGGCGCTTTTTATTGCCGGCCACGCGGCTTCTGAGTCTTGGGCTTGTTCCGGGAACCGCATCACACCCGGGGCTTGGAGAATTGTGCTGATGGTGATCTCACCCGGCGCGTTCAATTCCTTTTGCAACGCGTGCATCGCTTCGTGGTAGCAGCGGGCGAGTTCTGTATTGAGCGCCAGGTTACGCGCTCCGTTCTCGCCGGTGTGAAGGCTGATGGTTGCCGTCGTTCGACCGCGAGAAATACTTTCGTTGATCGTCTGGCGAATCCGCGGCTCGAGCTCGCCCAGATCGCGTGGCACATTAATTACGATGTCGCTTTGCTTCCGGTTTACTGAATTTAGCTCGACGCTGAATTTTGTTCCGTCGTGATCGGTCTCGCCCCGACCGTATCCAGTCATGCTCCGCATATTTTAGTGGAAAGCTTATCGCAGAGAAACGGAAACGTTCAACGCTCAACGAAAGCACTTCACATTGCCCAGATTTTTGGCATTATGCGCGGTTCGACATTCCGTCACTACTAAGTACTGTTCCCGGGATTTCGTGCTCCTCGTGTAGTGTTGATAAATCAGCGCCAAGCAGCGCGGCAGTCGCGCGCCGGTGAGGTGAAGGCATCGCGACATGCTCGATCGATTCAAACCATTTTTGTCCGGGAGCGATTTGCTTTGGCGCAGGGCAACGATACACAGAAAGCGTGACCCGATGATGGGTGAATGGAAACACAGACTCGTAAACGGGAGTTCCCCGAGAACGCCGTTGCTTCAAACCGGACCTTTCCAGTCGCGGCAACATCCACATGCCAAGCCAGCGGTGCTTGGATTGCTCGAGCAGAATCCAGCCGCGTCTAACGATCAATCCGTGCATTTCGACGAGTAGCTTTGTTTCGCGTCGGGGTTTCCGGATAGGAAGCGCCCCTGGATTTTTTGCGCGGCAAAACAGTTTAACGGGACACACATTGCATTTCGGTTTTCGGGTCACACAAACAAGTGCGCCGAGATCGAGGAGTGCGGAGTTGAAAGTGGTCGCGCCGGATTTTGGGAGAAGATTCGCTGCGTATTGCCAAAGTGTTCGCCGTCCCGGGTGCGAATCGATCGACTCGCACAAATTGAAAAGCCGCGCGAAAACGCGAGCAGTGTTCGCCTCGACAATCGGAACTGATTGATCGAAGGCAAAACTGGCTACTGCATGCGCCGTGTATTTGCCGATGCCCGGGAATTGCCGCATTTGCTCTATTGCCTTAGGGAAATTTCCGCCATGTTGTTCCGTAACCGTTTTTGCTGTGGAGTGAAGATTTCGCGCGCGAGCGTAGTAGCCAAGGCCTTGCCACGCGCGAAGCACCCCATTTTCCGAAGCCCGTGCTAGTGAACCGAAATCGGGAAATCTACGGAGCCACTTGTAATAATATGGGATGACTGCATTGACCTGCGTTTGCTGAAGCATGAACTCAGACACAAGGATTGCGTACGGATCGCGGGTGCGCCGCCAGGGAAGATCCCGTCCATGCTGGCGATACCAACGAACCAGGGAGCGACGAAAAACGGCAAGGTGCTCTGGCGATCTCACGGTTTGAGAGCGAACTTCGAACGCCCAACGCTCAACGTCCAATAGCGAATCAGAGTTGAGCACTGGACGGTGTGCGTTGAACGTTCGGCATTTTCTGAAATGAATTCTTACACTCATCTCCTTACGCACGAGCAAGTGAGACAGCTTCGCGCTTTGCTCCAGGAGGCGGGCTTCGAGTTCACCCCGAAGGAGTGGACTATTTTTTTTGCGCAGAAAAACAAGCTGAGCGTGGCGGTTTATGAAAAGGGGCCAAAGGTTCTCGTGCAGGGCCGCGGTGTTGAGGACTTTGTACAATTCGAGTTAGAGCCAAAAATCCTCGGAGAAGCGAAGCTGGGTTATGAAGAAGTGCATTCACCGGAAATGTTCTCGCCGCATTTTGGCGTGGACGAGAGTGGGAAGGGCGATTTCTTCGGGCCTTTGGTGATATCCGGGGTTTATGTTGACCGCGGTATCGCACGCAATCTTTTCGACGCTGGCGTTGTGGACAGCAAGCGGATCAGCTCCGATGCACGGATTCGTGCACTGGCAGACACCATTCGACAAACTTCACAAGGTCTGGTGGAAACGGTTCTGATCGGCCCGCCCAAGTACAACGAGCTATATGAGAAGTTTGATAATCTAAACCGCCTGCTCGGATGGGGGCACGCGCGCGTAATTGAGAATCTGCTGGCGCGAAAACCCGGCTGTCCGCGCTCGTTATCGGATCAGTTTGCCGATGCGCGAGTAATCAAGTCTTCGCTACTGAAGCACGGCCGCAACATCATCATCGAACAACGGCCGCGGGCGGAATCGGACATTGCGGTGGCGGCGGCGTCGATTCTTGCCCGCGAGGCCTTCATCAATTGGTTGGAGCGCAAAGGCAAAGAGTTCGGCATCCGATTGCCACGCGGAGTATCGGCAGCCTTAAAGGAAACTGCCAGAAAATTGGTTGAAACGAACGGGCCGGAGGTACTTCGCAAGGTAGCGAAAGTGCATTTTCGGACTGCTCATGAAATTGCGCCGGAGCACTATCCTCCGCCGCCTGCGCGCGAAGTTTGGGGAACTCGGGCGGCACCCGGAGAATGACGATCAAAACGATCGCGGCCGCGGCCAGCGTTAGCCAACCCGGAGAATTTACTGCTACTGGGATTCAAAAAGCGTTTTTTTATGCTTCATTTAGCCACCAGCAGAGTCACAAGGAACGAATAATAAAATAGATATGGCGAAGTTAACAAAGCGCGACATTGTTGTGTCGATCAGCAACCAGACCGGCATGGTTCAGCATCAGGTCTTCGATGTAGTGCAGAAAACACTCGATAAAATTACTGACAGTCTGGCCAATAATATTCCAGTTGAGTTGAGAAATTTCGGCGTGTTTCTACCACGGCTCACCAGGCCGCGTATCGGGCGAAACCCAAACCAGCCGGGTAGCAGTTTCGTAATTCCGCCGCGGGCTACGGTAAAGTTCAAGGCGGGTAAAATCATGCGTCAGCGGGTGGAAAAGCTGTCTCGGCAATTGAAAGAAGCCGAAGAGCGAAAAATTAAAGTCGAAGTTGGCGCACAGAGCGTCGAATAATTGGTTACTGGCGCAGAGAATTCTGCCTGCGGTAAGATGGGCAGCAACCCCTTGTCTGCCTCTCTGTTACGGTAGCAAGCCTTGGATCGTCTTTGCCAAGCGCTCAAAATTAATTGGTTTCGTGAGATGTTCGGCGAAACCTGCTTCTCTGGCCTTTTTGACATCCTCTTCGCTGCCAAACCCGCTCAAGGCAATTCCAAGCAGTGGCTTATTGAGATGCACCTCTTGCATCAGTTCGTACCCGCTGCGGTCAGGCAGTCCAATGTCGCTGATGAGCAGGTCAAAATCCTGCGTGCGGACTTTTTCCACTGCCTGCGCAGCGGAATGGGCAATGGTTATGTCGTAGCCGCGGCGTTCCAGCATTCTTTTCATGCCGAGACAGGTATCGTGATGGTCGTCCACCAGCAGAACCCGCCGATGCGTTAAAATCGCGGGCGCGTGTTTCCGATCTGCTGTTGAAACTTCCCCGTCGCCATCGTGATGGACGGGAATGTCACTTGTATTCAATTCCACCGTGAACGTTGCGCCCTGATCCTTTCCAGGACTGTGGACACGAATATTTCCATGGTGGGCATCGATTAACGTCTTCGAAATCGTTAGGCCGAGTCCGAGGCCTCCGAATCTTCGGGTAATATCACTTTGTCCCTGCTCAAATGCGTCAAAGATTTTACCGATCGCTTCAGGCTCGATGCCGATCCCTGTGTCGACGACGTGTACCTCAATCTTGTCCGGTGCGGGATTGAGCGTTTCTATTGTGATCCGGCCTTTTTCGGGAGTAAATTTCACGCTGTTCTTGATTAAGTTCCAGAAGACTTGTTGTAGGCGCGATGGGTCGCCTGCGACATACGTGTGAGTAGCGCGCAACGCGAAGCTTACTTGAAGGTTCTTTGTCTCTATTTCCTTGCGGCAGATCTCGTAAGCCCGCTGGAGGATTTGATGGATGGAAATCGATTCGAAGCTTAGTTGAAGTTTGCCTTTCGAGATACGGGTAACATCGAGCAGATCGTCGATAAGGCGCGCTTCCAACTCGACGTTGCGCCGGACAACCTCAAGCGCTTCTCTGACCGGCTTGGAATCGGGTACTTCTGCT
>DASTMV010000123.1:0-11214 GCA_035713885.1 Candidatus Udaeobacter sp.
GAGTATCAAATATTGGCCGGCGGAATATCACAGCCAGAGCGCAATCGAAGCGGCGTTGTTCTTGCGCAAAGAAATCGGCGATATTTCGCAGGTAAAATCGATGCGAATTGAAAGTCACGATGCGTCGGTCGACATCATCGGCAGCGAACCGGAAAAATGGAAACCGCAGCATCGCGAAACCGCCGACCACAGTCTGCCCTACATCACGGCAGTGGCGTTGATTGATGGCGAGGTGACGGACAAACAATTTGCGCCCGAGCGTTTCACCGAGCCGAAGATTGTTTCATTTTTGCAAAATGTGACAGTGGATCGCAACGATGAACTGAGTGCACTTTATGCCGAAGCGGTCGCCAATATTGTCCATGTCACACTCGCCGATGGACGCACGCTGACAAAACGCGTCGATTATCCGTTAGGCAACGCCAAGAATCGTCTGGCCGATCCGGAACTCGAGGGGAAATTTCATTCGTTAGCGGACGCCAAGATCGGAAGGGACGGAGCGGATCGCGTCGTGCAAGCTGCCTGGAAGCTCGATGAAGCGAAGGATGTGGCGACGCTGCTGAAGCTTTGCGAAATTCGTGCCTAAAATGCAGAGCCGTTGCGCCAGACTGCGGCAACTGATTCGCGAAGGTTGCATAGCGATGCCGGGCGTGCCGAACGCTGCGATGGCGCGACAAGTGGAACGCGCAGGGTTCGATGCCGTTTACATCAGCGGAGCTGGCATCGCGAACTCGACGGCTGGCCTGCCCGACATCGGTCTGCTCACGCTGACTGAAGTCGTTAGGCTGGCTGGTTACGCCGCGAATGCGGTGAAGATTCCGGCAATTGTCGATGCCGATACCGGTTTTGGCGGCGTCGAGAATGCCGCACGCACCATTCGCGAATTGGAATCAGCAGGACTTGCCGGTTGCCACATCGAAGATCAGGAATTTCCAAAGCGATGCGGACATCTTTCCGGTCAGTCGGTCGTCGAACTTTCCGAGATGCTGGGAAAAATCGAAGCGGCGGTTGCGGCGCGGCGCGACAGGGATTTCCTGATCATCGCACGAACCGACTCGCGCGCGATTGAGGATTTCAAAGGGGCAGTGAAACGGGCGCAGAGTTATCTCGAAGCCGGGGCCGACGCCATTTTTCCAGAAGCATTGCAAGGCGCGGACGAGTTTCGCGATTTTGCAAAGGAAGTGAAAGCGCCGTTACTTGCGAACATGACTGAGTTTGGCAAGAGCCCGCTTCTTTCATTGCCGGAACTTTCCGATTTTGGCTATCGCATGGTCATTTTTCCGCAGAGCGCTTTTCGCATAACGATGAAAGCAAGCGCAGAATTTCTGCGAGATTTGAAAGAGCGCGGGACGCAATCAGGTTGGCTGGAAAAGATGCAGACGCGCAAGGAACTCTACGAGTTACTTGATTACGATCCTGCAATGGAGGCGTGGGACGGTTACCGCGAGCGATAAGTTGTTCCGGCGCAGAAGCTCGTTAGAATGGAGCGAGAAATGAGCACAGAAACGAAACCAGCTTATAGCCCGGGGTTGGCCGGGGTGATCGCCGGCGAAACAGCGATTTGTTCGGTCGATCCTAATGCGGGGTTGTTGTATCGCGGGTACGATATTCACGAAATGGCCTCGAAGGCGAGTTTCGAGGAAGTCGCTTATCTGCTTTTGAACGGCGAACTGCCCGATGGGGGTGAGCTGGCAAACTTCACGAACCAGCTCGCAGCCGAGCGTACGCTGCCAGATGCGATCGTAAAAATGATGCGTTTGTTGCCGAAGACAACGCACCCGATGGACATGTTGCGCACGGGTGTGTCGATGCTATCCCCGTTCGATAAGGATCTGAACGACAACTCGCATGGAGCGAACGTGCGCAAGTCGATCCGCCTGATTGCAAAACTATCGAGCTTGATCACCGATGGCTGGCGCATTTCGCAGGGACTCGATCGCATTCCCGAAAAGGCCGATCTCACCCACGCAGGTAATTTTTTCTACAAACTGACGGGACAGGTTCCGCAGACGTGGCAGATCCGAATGCTCGACACTATTTTCGTGTTGTATGCCGATCACGAATTCAACGCCTCGACT
Source organism: Candidatus Udaeobacter sp. (assembly GCA_035713885.1). Lineage (GTDB taxonomy): Bacteria > Verrucomicrobiota > Verrucomicrobiia > Chthoniobacterales > UBA10450 > Udaeobacter. The sequence continues at coordinate 2,079 of DASTMV010000123.1, forward strand.
TTCGCGGCGCGCGTGACCGCTTCAACGCTGGCAGATATTTACGCCGCCGTCACTTCAGCCTGCGCGACACTGAAAGGTCCGTTGCACGGCGGTGCCAACGAAGAATCGATGAAAATGCTCGATGAAATCCGGACACCGGATCGGGCTGAAACGTGGTTGAAAGCGAAGCTGGAGAAGAAGGCGAAAATCATGGGGTTCGGCCATCGAGTTTACAAGAAGGGCGATTCGCGCGTGCCGGTCATGCGTGAGATTGCGCGCGATTTGGGCAAACGGCTTGGGCGCGAGCAATGGGTTCCGATTTGCGAAAAACTTGAGGAAACAATGGAGCGCGAGAAACAGCTCTACGCGAACGTCGATCTTTACGCGGCGCCTGTTTTCAGTCTGCTCGGGTTCGCGCCGGAACTGAACACTCCGATCTTTGCCGCTTCGCGCGTCGCTGGATGGTGCGCGCACGTGGTCGAGCAACACGACAACAATCGGCTCATCCGACCGCGTTCGCTTTACGTCGGACCCGCAGCGCGACCGTATGGCGGCCCTGCCGGTAATAATGGCGACTCGGCGGCGTGATGTCGCCTAACGAGTCACAATCGCTGCAGGAAAAATACGCCCCACAGAATGCGTGCTGGGGTTGCGGCCCGGCGAACCATGAGGGTTTGCGCATTCGCAGTTTCGCGCGCGACAATGAAGTGGTGGCGGAATGGCAGCCCGAGCCGAAATACGAAGCATTTCCCGGTGTGCTCAACGGTGGCATCATCGGAACGCTGCTCGACTGTCACTGCAATTGGACCGCGGCCTGGCATCTCATGAACAGGAACGGCGAGGATCGAGTGCCATGCACAGTGACGGCCGATTACGCAATCAAGCTCTTGCGGCCGACGCCGACGAATGGCCCGGTAACTCTTTCCGCACACGTGGTCGAGTCCACAAATGATCGCGCAACGGTTGAGGGAACTTTAAGCGGTGGCGGTAAAGTGTGCGCGACGTGCCGGGGAACATTCGTTGCGGTCAAGGAAGGCCATCCCGCTTTCCATCGATGGTAGTCCACTATTGCTGTCATCCCGAGCACGGCGAGGGATCTCACGAATCACATCCGGGCTGACTGGATATTGGATGTTATTTGCAATATCCGCCTACGCGACAAACCGCAAAAAGTAAAAACGACCGCCGGAAAAATTTCAGTCCTATATTGGAAGACACTTTTGAATCGGGTGTGCTATCAACCGAAATTCATTCTTCCCGCTTTTGGTTTTCTAATGTTCGCGGCAAATACCGGGATCGCCGCCACGATCGACGAACCTCTCGAAGCCATGGAAAAGCGTATCGGCGGCCGGCTCGGCGTGGCAGCGTTTGACACCGGCAGCGGAAAACGAATGGAGCATCGCCCTAACGAACGGTTCGCGATGTGCAGTACGTTCAAGTTTCTCGCGGCAGCAGCGGTTCTGCAACGGTCCGAGGCGGGTAAGGATGATCTGAAACGGTTCGTTCGCTATGGAAGCAAAGACATTCTTGCATATGCGCCGGTGACGAAAGTACATCTTGCGGAAGGCGGCATGTCGTTAGGCGCATTGTGCGCGGCGGCGATCGAGCAAAGCGACAACACGGCCGGCAATCTTCTGTTACAAACCATCGGCGGACCTTCCGGCCTAACCGCATTTGCCCGCACTCTGGGCGATCAGATGACTCGACTCGATCGGACTGAGCCGGAATTGAATGATGTAAAGGCAGGCGACGATCGGGATACGACTACTCCGGCCGCGATGCAGCATGACATGATATTGCTTCTCACCAGAAACGTGTTGGCGACGAATTCGCGGCATCAACTCGAAGAATGGCTTGTCCGAAACGAAACGGGGAATTCGCTGATCCGCGCTGGAGTTCCCAAAGATTGGCAGGTCGGCGACAAAACCGGACGCTCATCGAAAGGCTCGACGAACGACATCGCGATTATTCGGCCCCCAAATCGCGCGCCGGTCTTTCTCGTAATTTATTCTGCCGAGTCGTCGGTCTCCACTGAGGTGCACGACGCAGCCATTGCAAACATCGCGCGTATCGTGGCCGCGGAATTATAGCGGCGGGCGCGCTGCCGCCGCGCTGGTGTTAGACAGAGTTCCATGCCCGAATTCCGTCGATGCGAATCAGGCCGGGCATGACTACTCTTGCCTCATGAAGAGTTCGAAGTTTCGAGTGGTTCCTTTGGCGACAGAAGTCGCAGATGAGGCGCGGCGGAAAGCGAAAAACCGTGCGCCCGACCACAAAGTAGTCACAGCAGATTCGCCAAACAGTTACCCGTGCCGCCATTGTCTGCGTTGGGCTGAACCGGGCGAGCGTGTGGTTCTGTTTCCGTATGCGTCAATTCCGGCGGGACACGCTTATTCGGAGATGGGTCCGATTTTCGTGCATGAACAAGCGTGTGAACGTTACGCTGCGACCGAGGAGTATCCGGCGGCGTTTCGCACTGGACGCTCGATTCGCGCCTACGATTCCGATCACAATATCATCGCCGCAGAAGTAGCGAACGGGAGTGAGCCGGAAGCGATCATTGAAAAGTTTCTTGAGACACCCGAAACTGCATTCGTGCATGTACGCAGCGCGAGTCACGGATGCTATACCATGGAGATTCAACGCAGATGAAAGTGATGGAATTACTCCCGCCTAACGAGACCATGTATCGGGCGCTGGCTGAACGCGACTCGAGCTTTGAAGGGATCTTCTTCGCCGGTGTGCGCACGACTGGAATCTTTTGCCGGCCGACGTGCAGTGCGAAAAAGCCGGCCCGTGAGAACGTCGAATTCTTTCCTACGCCTAACGAGGCATTGCTGGGCGGTTACCGGCCGTGCTTGCGTTGTCGCCCGATGGATCCACAAACGCGAGCGCCGGCATTAATCGAACGCTTGCGCGCGGAAATCGAGAAAGCACCCGGCGGCCGGCTTACAGACAAGGAACTGAGCGCGCTCGCGATCGATCCGTCGACTGCGCGTCGTCAGTTCAAACGCCATTACGGTATGACCTTTCAAGCCTATCACCGCGCGCGACGAATGGGACTGGCGTTGCGCGAAGTGCGTCGTGGCAGTCGCGTTGATGCCGCACAGAACGGCAGCGGTTTTGAATCAGCCAGCGGATTTCGCGAAGCCTTCACGAAAGTATTCGGCGATCCGCCTACGGCCGCGAAAGAACGCACGCCTTTGCTGGCGGAACGAATCGATACACCACTGGGAACAATGGTAGCCGTCGCGGATGATACTGGATTGCGACTGCTCGAGTTCGCCGATCGACGCGCATTAGAGCGAGAGATTCCGATTCTACGGAAGCGGCTCCGCACAAACGTGGTCCCTGGTGAGCACCCGATTTTGGAAAAAACCCGCGCACAGCTTGCCAATTATTTCTCGGGTAAGAATTTGGAATTCGATCTGCCGCTCGCTCCGGTCGGGTCAGACTTTCAAATGCGCGCCTGGAAGGTCCTGCAATCGATTCCCGTCGGCGAAACGCGCTCTTATTCGTGGATGGCGGAGAAGTTGAAAGTCCCTGGCGCACGTCGCGCTGTTGGCCGCGCGAACGGTACGAACATGCTCTGCATCGTTATTCCATGTCATCGCGTCATCCGTGCGGATGGAACTTTATGCGGTTATGGTGGTGGCTTGTGGCGCAAGAAATGGCTGCTCGAGCACGAGCGGAAGTGGAAGAAGCGCGACGCTCCCACTCGTTAGGCAATTTCCTGTCTTCGCAGCAGGATCGACTTGAACTTCTGCGGAACAATTGGCCTAATCGGGCATCTGATTCCAGGAGGCTCAATGAAACAATTAATTCTGACTGTGCGATCAATTTCCTGGCTCGTGATTTTTGCCGCGGCCTTGCCGTTTCTGCCTGCTCAAACATATGCAGGATCAACCAAAGAAAAGACAGCTCCAAGGATAGTTGTTGTCGATGCGAGTGGTCGAGAAGTTCCATCGGGCCGTCCAACTAGTGTTTCGCAGATATTCGATGTAACGGTTGGACCGGGTGGAGCGTTTACCTTCTCACCGAACACAGTAGACATCTTAGTCGGCGACACGGTACGATGGACTTGGGGGAGCGATGGCCATAGTGTAACCGGCGGCGAAGATTGTGCGGCGAATTCCGAGTTCTGTTCGCCGGACGATATGAATTGCAGCGGATTCAACGTCTCTCCTACGGGTACTGTATATCAACATACCTTCAACACAGCTGGCAGCTATTCTTACTACTGCGTGGCGCACTGTTTTCGAGGGATGGTGGGCACAGTTAATGTGACAGCACCGCTGCAACTCACGAGCGCGGTCTCACGCAAGACTCACGGCGCAGCCGGCACATTTGATGTTCCTTTGCCCTTGAGCGGAACACCGGGTGTGGAATGCCGGAGCAGCGGCGGCAATCACACACTTGTCTTCAGCTTCAGTAACAATGTCACGGCTGGCAGCGCGAGCGTTACCGCTGGTACCGGCAGCGTATCAGGAAGTCCTTCATTCAGCGGGAATGCGATGACCGTTGACCTGACTGGCGTAACCGATGTTCAGCAAATCACGGTGACCCTAAGTGGTGTGACTGATTCCTCCGCGGCGACGTTGCCCGACACTTCCGTCAGCGTGAACATGCTCGTAGGCGACACGACCGGCAACAAATCGGTAAACGCTTCCGACGTCTCGCAAACCAAGGCCCAGTCCGGTGCCGCGGTCACTGCCTCCAATTTCCGCACGGATGTCACCGTGAACGGTGTTCTCAATGCCTCCGATGTTAGCCTGGTAAAATCACGGTCAGGTTCGGCGTTGCCTCCCTAGCAACTGCGAATAAGTGTTCCAAAATTCGTTAGGCTAATTTGCGCAAAAATCTCGACCAATGCCAGGCCAGTTGTCCCATTAACTCCGCGCACGATTGCGGTGTAAGGGCCTGGCGTAAGGCTTTGAGCTATAGCCGACTCGAAGTTGTTAGGCGCAAAACCAGCGGCGATGATTTGTGCTTGCTGTGCCTGGCGAGAACCGGGAAGGCCGACAGTGAGATGAGTTCTGACCTCTGCGAGACCAGTCGTTAAGCCACCAAACAAATAGCTTGTAAACCAGTCTGAAGGTACACAGCATGAAGGCCGAACGATAATCCTTGCACGTAGACTATCGGAGGTGCTGCTATGAAAAAGCTGTTTTGGCTCATCTTGTTTCTGCTGCTGATCTTGCTCCTTCTTTTTCTCTCCAAATGCAAAGGGAAAGCGGATTCGGGCGACGTTCGGCTCACTCTGGGGCCGATTGGATACTCCGTTTGGAGCGACGGCTCAGTCGCCGTAGCCGTTCCAATCATGAATTCTGGAAATCGCATCGCTAGCGATGTGAAGGTGGTAGCGGTCACCCTCGGTAATGGAACGCGTGTCGCGCCGGCAACGCTGCCACTTTCGCTCGGCGAAATAGTGCCGACACGACGCGCAGTGTTCAATACACGTTTCGGATCGCTAGCCGTGCCCGGTAAATATTCGCTGAGCGTGAAGGGAAGTTACGTGCTTGCGGGGAACGTGCATTCTTTCTCCGCAGAGGCAGAATTGTCGGTCGAACGCGGTAATAATCCTCCCCCGCCGCCAGTCCAGATAAATGTCCCTAAACAAAAAACTCCAGGTACGCCTATTCCTGCCTCGCCGATCATGCAGGATTACAACAACAATCCTGCTGGGCCGCCCATTCCAGATGGTCCGATGCTGACGCCCTTTACTGTCGCGCCGACCGGTACTGGTGTATCAGCTGCAGCTGGCGCGGGCAGCAGCGTGACGTTTGTCCGCGACACTGGTACCGGTCAGTCTGGCAATTATCCGCCTGATCCAACGGTGGCGGCGGCCGCTTCGGCGGGAGGAATCGTATTCGCCAGCGGCAACACTTACGTTCTCTTCTCGACGGATGACGGCCAAAACTTCACGCGTATTGATCCTACAACCGTTGGATTTCCCAACGCAGATGGCGGAATGTGCTGCGATCAGGTAATCCTCTACAACCCGCGAGTGAACCTATTCTTTTGGCTGATCCAATACAGCAGCAGCGGGCCCAATCCGCCGAATCCTGCTCTGCCGGGACCGAACCGCTTAAGAATTGCGTGGGCATCGCCGGAAAGCATGAAAGCGAACATCAACGCCTGGACGTTTTTTGATCTGGCCTCTGGCACTTATAATTTGGGCCAGCAGGCACTCGATTTCCCAGATCTCGCGTTCACAAACACATTTCTATACGTCAGTGTGGACCGAGTGACCTCTCCTGGCAGCGTACAAGGCCTAATCGTTGCGCGCATTCCGCTTTCGGATATTACCGGGAATAGTGGAGGTGTTGGGATTGCCTATTACACGCCTAACGAATCTAGCGACTTGAACAAAGCTACTGGTTCGCGCCTTACCCAGAACAGTGGTGACGCTATGTATTGGGCGGGTCACGTGGATGACAGCCACATCAAAGTTTTTCGCTGGCGCGACGGCAACGGCTCGATGGACACCCCGCACGATGCGGCGGTAAACAAATGGTGCAAGACCGACTACAGCACTCTAGCTCCCGATAACCAGCAATGGCTGGACAACTCTCGGACCAGCGCCAGTTCTATTATCGGAGCGACGCGAAAACCTTTCCGCGGATTGATCCCGCCGGGAGGTACTCCGCCAAATGGGGAAGTGTGGTTGGCGTGGGGTGCAGCGCGCGACGACGCGGGCTGCAACCAAGGTCGACCTCAGCCTTATGTGAAGATCGCTCGGGTTGATGACCAAACCCTGGATACGGTCGGCGAGTATCACATTTGGAATTCAGCCTACGCCTTCGCTTATCCGGCACTGGCTACCGATCCCAACGCAGAAATTGGAGTGTCAGTGGCTTTTGGCGGACCCAGTAACTACGCCAGCACTACAGTGGGTTACCTCGGTGACTTCGTCGTTTACTATGTCGAAGCGAGCGATGTGACGTTGACCTTCACTCAACCCAAAAGAGATAGCAGCGGCAATATCATCAAAGATGCTGGCGGAAATCCCGTTTTGATAACGGACAGTGCCGGAAATCCCGTTCTCTTCACTCGTTACGGTGATTATTTTGCCGTGCGCAATTCCGGAGGGGACGGCACTTACTTCTCGAGCCAAGGGTATGCTGTAAAGTTAGTTAACGCGGCCACTTCAACCAACTGCACGACTGCCCCTGGCTGTAATTTCCGCCCCCATTACGTCCAATGGGGGCGACCAACAGCGCCGGGGCCGCACTAACTCGAAGGCAAACGGTTGCAAGGTTGAGCAGTTAAGCGGTTGAAAGGAAAGGCAGCGGCGAAATCTATCTTCTCAACCGCTCACTCCGTAAACCCTCTCCAACGAAAAGCCGCGCCCGGGATGACTCGAACACCCGACCCACCGGTTAGAAATCCGTTGCTCTATCCGGCTGAGCTATAGGCGCAAAACTGCCGTTGAAGTGTCAGCGTAAGCAAACAAAAATCCAGTGCGGAATTTTAGCTCAGTCAGGGCGCAAGCCAGGAACCCGTACGAACTGGTCAACCGGTAACGCCACGTTCCTTCGCGCGGCCTTTCGCGCGATGTGGGTCTTTCGCTTGGATCGCGACTCTCCAAAATTCCGTTTTGTCATACCGATCCTGTGATCTGGCATGAATCTCCTGCCAGTGACAAAGACATGCGCATTTTGTAATGACTGCCGTAGCGTAGGTCGATTCCAGCAATCTAATTTAGCGCAAAAATCTCGACCAATGCCAGGCCAGTTGTCCCGTTAACTCCGCGCACGATTGCGGTGTAAGGGCCTGGCGTAAGGCTTTGAGCTATAGCCGACTCGAAGTTGTTAGGCGGCGCAAAACCGACGGCGATGATTTGTGCTTGCTGTGTTGTGCGCCAGTTATCATTGGAAGCAATCCTGATTCCTTGAGCGTCGTGAAGATCAAGTGTCGGATCGGCTAGTTTATCTGCCAGCGGCAATGAAGGTCCCATGGCTCGAACAACGACGTTCTGCCAACCGGTTCCTAATACAACAAATCCCCCAATAAGTACGTTACTACCCGTCTGCACCACCCCACGTGTTGAAATGTTTGCAAATTTCGAAGCAGTCGCGCGATCCAAATCGTAGGCCTCAACCAGAGCGATGCCGGTCGTGTTACCAACCCCGCGCACGATTGCGGTGTAGGATCCCGGGGCCAAGGAGGTAAGTATGGCCGATTCTCGGGCGTTGGTAGGCGGGATACCAGTGTTAGCAATGTCCTGACGATTGCTCGCGTCGAGCCAATTATCATTACTGGCAATCAAAGCTCCAAGGCTGTCGTGCAACTCAATTACCGGATCCATCAACTTGCCTGAAAGTGATAGTGATGGACCTGTCGCCCGCAGCAGCACACGTTTGTTTTGCGTGCCACTTATGATGAATCCGCCGATGAGAACGTTGTGGCCGGATTGTACTAAGGCGCGGGCAGAAATATTTACCAAACTAGCGGTTTCAGTTGGAGGGTTGACGCCATTTACAAATCGGTAGCCAGCCGGAATGCGCGTTATCTGGGTGGCAGTTGGAGTGGCCGGGTTAAATGGTGGCCACGTCAGGTTTCCAAACCAACTCGGCCTACTAGCAAGATAATAACTGCTTGGCAGCGTATGGTCAGTAATGCCGGAACCCCACACGATCCCATTGGTCACGTTGTCCCAATTTCCGTGCCGAATCATGGTGGTCCAAACCACCGGATCGTAGTCGGTAGTGGGATTCCCTTGGGTGTGAGCTCCGCGATATCCAAGCCTGTAAATCCCTTTCTGATACCAAGTAAAACCAGGAGGGCCAAATTGTTCGTAATGATCGTTCCAGCCAGGCGTCCCGAGGATGTTGCCCACGATGTTGAAATAACGATTGTACATCTGGAGCTGAATTGCGTTGGAATTGTTTTGTGGCGAAGTGGTCGCTGGTGGAGACGGCACATCTATCCAATCTCTACCCCGAACAACATTCCTGAACACAGTGATATCACTGGACGATCCGTGAATGTAATCGGCGGTAATCTGCGGGGTAACGGTCCCTTCATACAGGTTAAAATTGGGATGTGCATTGTGATTTGCCACCGTATAGCCCATCCAGTTGCCGTTCGATTGCGTAGAGAGATGCTCAAACAAGTTATACCCCACCACAGACCCGCATGTGCCATGTTGTAA
>DASTMV010000124.1:0-17479 GCA_035713885.1 Candidatus Udaeobacter sp.
GGCCGTATCGACAAACGCGAGATATGGCGGACAAAATTGGCTACACGATTGACTATGCAATCGTAGCCGAGGAGACGCATAGGTTCGTTGGCGATCAAGCGGTCAATCTCATCGAGACACTAGCCGAGCGGCTGGCGACGCATTTGTTAAAGAGCTTTCCAATCCAAAAAATCACTGTCGAGATTCGGAAGTTTCCTCTTGAGCATGCCAAATACGTCTCCGCGATTATAACGCGGAGTGCAGCCGCCGGTTAATGAGTCGCCAAGCACGATTCGGCGAACTAGTTGCTGAAATTGTGCGCATGATCGCGAATCCGTTTCGCTCCGTTAGCGACTCTGTTCGCTTGCTCTCCAATCGGAGGTTGGCTACAGGATACCCGTCTTGAACCGGTGTTTGTCGATCCTAAGTTGTCCGGTGAAAGTTTTGACAACTCCGGCAACGCTTTTCGTGGATTGGCTTGGCCGGGTTGATTTCGCGCAAGGGCTTGCGTTTCAGGAAAAAATCGTCGCAGAAAAGCGGTCAGATTTGTTCTTGCAAGATCAATTATTTTTGCTCGAGCATGAACCTGTCTACACCATTGGGCGCACTCCTGATCGATCCAGCTTGTTAGGCGGCGCGCGATTGCGGCACCCGGTCTTCTCGATCAATCGCGGCGGGCAGGCCACTTATCATGGACCCGGCCAACTAATCGGTTATCCCATTATCGATCTGCGCCGGTGCGGCCGGGATTTGCACAAATATTTGCGCTGGCTCGAACAGCTGCTGATGAATGTCCTGGCAGAATACGATATTGCTGCGAACCGGCGCGAATCGCTTACGGGCGTCTGGGTTGAAGATCGAAAAATTGCTTCAATCGGCGTCGGTGTCCGGCATTGGATCACCATGCATGGATTCGCTCTCAATGTCTGCGGTGATCTGTCGCCTTTTGATCACATCGTGCCTTGCGGCATCAATAATGTCACAATGACATCGATGGAAAAGGAAGCGGGGCGAGCTTTCTTAGTTGCCGAAGTTGCAGGAGTCGTTCAGAAATTGGCGTGGGATCTAATTGACAGATTACGCGTTACGCCAGAGAAGCAAGTGATAGACTCTTGACGAATGATTCCTCTGGAAGACAACGCTGCCGACATAATCGAAAAAGCACAACGCGGACTTGGCATTTCCGATTCTGAATTGGCCAAAAGAGCGGGCATCTCTCCGCAAACAATTCGGAAGTTGCGCGAAAGCAATTTCAATGAATCGGCCATATTGGGAGTTGCGCCCATTCTTGGCTTGGACGGGCGCGCCCTTTTGGAACTTGCCACGGGCGAATGGCGCCCGACAAACGTTGAAAAGCTGAACGGCCTTGCGCAATTCAACACCGACTATGACGGCATGGCCGTTAATGCGTACCTCGTGTGGGATACGGAAAATCGTATTGCGGCGGCGTTCGATACCGGCGCGGATTCCAGCGAAATGATTCGATTCGCCAAGCACCACAAACTGAATGTGGCACTAATTCTCCTCACACACGCGCACCCCGATCACGTGGCGGACCTGCCCTGCCTGCGTGAAGAAACCGGCGCAGATGTTTTTACTCCAGCACGCGAAGCAGTTCCGGGTGCGGAATCCATCGACGAAGGAAAAAGGTTTCAAATTGGAAATCTGCAAATCGATACGCAGCTTACCTCGGGTCATTCCCCCGGGGGAATGACGTACGTTGTGACCGGCCTTGCGCATCCTGTCGCTGTCGTCGGCGATTCGCTATTCGCCGGGTCAATGGGGGGCGGTAACGTGTCCTACCGCGACGCATTGCAAAACAATCTCGAGAAAATTCTCACGCTGCCTGACGACACGATCATCTGCCCCGGACACGGCCCGATGACCACGGTCGGTGAGGAGAAAGAACACAACCCGTTCTTCGCCGGGAAGATTTAGAATTAGACTTCGATGGAGATGACCGCGGATTCATCAATTCTCACGAACACTTTCACCTGTGTGCATCGGCGGTTAATCTAAAAATGAACATTGGTTTCGTCGGAGTCGGTCGAATGGGCGCCAACATGGCGCGACGATTAAAGGACCGTGGTTTCCACGTAACGGCGGTTTACGACACGAATCGCGCGGCTGCCACCGCCCTTGCATCGGAGCTTGGCTGCGCCGCCGCACAGGACTTATCGGAAGTTACCGCAGAATCAGAAGTGATCTTCACCGTAGTGACTGACGATAACGCGATGCGACAAATCTTTTCTGCTAGCGGTGACAATCTGCTGGTTAATGCGCGGGGCAAATTGTTCGTCAACTGTGCGACATTGTCACCACAAGTACACGTGGAGATCGAAAGACTTGCCGAAAAAGCCGGCGCGCAATCGCTTGAAGCATGTATGGCTTCGAGCATCATCCAAGCGCGCGAGGGCAAGCTCTACCTGATGTGTGGCGGAAGCCGGCAAGCATTTAATAAAGCGGAACCCATTCTCAAACAGCTTGCCGCGCAGATTCGATTCATTGGCAAGGCAGGTGAAGCCGCGAAAGTGAAAGCGCTAGTTAATATGGTCATGAACATCAACACCGCAGGTCTTGCCGAAGGACTCGGGCTGGGCGCGGCGCTCGGTCTCGACCTCAGCATGCTCCGTGAAGTTTTCTCGCAAACCGGTGCGAAGTCCCGCGTCCTTGAGACTGACGGCGAAGACATGCAACAGCGTGAGCACAGCTGCTTCTTTTCCGGCGTCCACGCCGCCAAAGACAGCGGAATTGCTCTCGCACTAGCCCTTAGCGTTGGCCTCGATTTGCCGCTCGCACGAGCGACGAAGCAACAATACGATCGTATGGTCGCCGAAGGTCTCGGCGAGCTTGATAAATCCGGCGTCGCCGAGCTGACTTTCAAAGATCGCCACAAAGATCTCGGTGATCGCCTGTAATGTTTTGAGATGCCGCAGCGTCGGCATATCCGCCATGTATTACTTGGGCATTGGGCTCGTCCGCTTCTGCTCTCGTTCGACTGCTACCCAGCCACTATTATCATGAAAAACGAAGTTTTTACCAAGGAAAGCTTGTCCAAGACGGTCTGAATGCGTGTTCCCGAATTTTTGGAAACTTTTTCGAAACCTCAGGCCGCCATTCCCGGAGAAAGAAATGAGAAATATGGGTAAAATTAATAAATATGAGCAAAACGGTCACAACGCTCGCGTTTCTAATCGCCGGGAACGCCGGAGCAAGGCTAATTTGAGAGCAAGAAATGGTCGGTATACGCGAACAGGTAAGCTACGGCCCAAGCTGCCGACTGCCCAGATACTGACGATCAGCAACGTTCCCAGCGATGTTTTGGATGCGATTGATGAGCTCGCCGCCGGACAAGATCGCAGCCGTTCAAGTTTCGTGCGGCGAGAGTTGCAACGCGTTATTGCTGGGTATCGCGCGAAGGCAGCTTAGCAGCTCTTCTGAGTCCAATTCCTAAGCGCCAACGTTCTTGACAGCTTCGTCGCCCCAGTGGGACAGGTTTGTCATCGCAATTTCTGAGCATTTGACCGCTCGGTGACGGGTCACGGCAATAGATGGAATTTATGGATATTTTAAAGTTGCCTAATAATTGCCTAACTATTATGATCCGCGCTTCTGGATTCAGGTACTCCCATTGCCGGTCAGCGCCGCGACCGCTTCGTGACGACGCGGTGGAGTGTCATTCTTTCCTGCGTCGATTCGGAAGGTGGCGAGCAGAAGGCGCGTAAAGCACTTGCCGAGCTTTGCAAAATTTATTGGCGCCCGGTTTTCGCTTTTATCTGCCAACGGGGGCATTCGGTGCCCGATGCGCAGGATCTGACACAGGATTTCTTTGTTAGATTGCTTAAAGGTCCTCTTCTTCAGCGTGCCGACCGGACTCGCGGACGATTCCGTTCGCTTATGCTCAGGGCGTTACAGGATTTCTTGCACGACGCTGCCGAGAAGCGCTACACCCGCAAACGTGGCGGGGATGTGCAAATTGTTTCTTGGGACGAATGGATGGCAGAAGCGCCGTCACGGTTATCGATACCACTCCCGGAAGCGGAGAGTTGGTCGCCCGAGCGAATTTTTGACGTACGTTGGGCGGCAACAGTCGTCGAGCGCGCATTGCGGCGACTGGGCGACGAATGCGAAAGACGTGGGCGGCGGCGTGTCTTTGACGTGTTGAGCGTTTCTCTCACGGGAGGGAGAGAGGATGTTTGCTATACTAAATTCTCACAGACGCTCGGCCTATCGGAAGTGGCGCTGAAAAGTCTGGTCCACCGCTTGCGCGGGCGATACCGCGCGTTGTTGCGTGAAGAAGTGGCCCGGACGGTCGAGAAACCTGACGAAATCGACGACGAACTCCGGTATCTGTTTTCGGCGTTGACTGCCGCGACCTGATTTGAGAATTGTAATAAATTTAAAGAGTTGATGATTTAGGATTTACAATCTACGATTCACACCTGATTATCGTCGTAATTTTGTAAGAGTGTAAGTTTCAAGATTTTCGTATGACGCCCCTTTCTACCTCGGTGCGGCTCCAGAAAGAACCGGTCACGTGTCCGGAATGTGGATCCACATCGCGGGTCGGCCGCGGTCTCTGTTTGACTTGTCTACTTTATCAAGGCCTGCACGCCGATACTTGCAACGATGAAACGCTGGAGGCGGCGCTCGCTGGAATTAATGTGCCCGAGGCCGATTGGCGACTCGGTAATTATCAAATTCTCGAAGAGATCGGCCGCGGCGGCATGGGCGTTATTTATCGTGCGCGGCAACGACACTCGCGACGCATCGTAGCCGTAAAACGTATTTTGACTTATCACGCTGATTCACAGGAGACGCTGGTGCGTTTCCGCCGTGAAGCCGAAGCCGCAGCGAAGCTCGATCACCCAAACATTCTGCCGATTTATGAAGTCGGTGAGAATGAGGACGGTCTTCCGTCCTTCAGCATGAAATTTGCAGCTGGAGGTAGTCTCGTGGATGCCGCGCCGGATCTACGTAAGGACCCCCGCCGAATCGTTAGGCTCATGGCAAAGGTCGCGCACGCCGTGGAATATGCGCACGCTGAAGGGATTCTTCATCGTGATCTAAAGCCAGGAAACATTCTGCTAGACGGGCGCGGCGAACCGTTGGTGAGTGATTTCGGATTGGCTAAATGGCTTGATGCGACGAGCGATCTTACGCACACGCTGACAATCTTCGGTACGCCCGGTTATATCGCGCCCGAACAGGCGAACGGATCTGCTGCAAGGCTCACGCCGGCGGCAGACATTTACAGTCTCGGCGCGATCCTGTTTAATCTCTTGACCGGGCGGGCACCATTCCTGGGCGAGCACGCGCTTGCTGTTATTCAACAAGCCGCCGATAAACCCGCGCCAAAGTTGCGCTCTCTCACGCCAACGCTCGATCGCGATCTGGAAACCATTTGTGCGAAATGTCTGGAACGCGAACCAAGCGCGCGTTATCGGTCCGCCGCCGATCTGGCCGAAGATCTTGAACGGTGGCTCCAAGGTCGCCACATTGTTGCGCGTCCTGTTTCGGCGCCTGCTCGCGTCTGGCGCTGGGCGCGGCGCAATCCCGTCATTGCGGGAATGAGTGCGCTCTTGTTACTCCTGGGGATCGCACTGGGCGGCGTGCTTTGGAAAGGTCAATTCGCTCCGAGGCCAGCCCCATCAGGAATCGCTGTGCTGCCCTTCGACAATCTGAATCAAACGAAAGAAGGGGCGTTTTTCGCCGATGGTATTCAGGATGGCATTCTGACCAAGCTGGCCAAAGTGAATGATCTCAAAGTGATCAGTCGGAACAGCGTTATGCAATATGCCGGCGGCGGGAATGCACAGCAAATCGGCCAGGCCCTGAATGTCTCTCACGTGCTCAAGGGAAGCGTGCTGTGGAAGACAGGCAGGATTCATCTAAACGCCCAATTGATTGATACCCGCACCAACACTCCGGTTTGGGCGGAGGAATATGACCAGGATTTGGCCAAGGTCTTTGTAACTCAAAGCGACATTGCGCAAAAAGTCATAGATCGACTTGGAGCCGAAGTATCATCCGTGGAGGACGTCGCGATAGACGATCCACCCACCAAGGATCTTGTTGCCTACGATCTCTACCTGCGAGCCAAGCATTTGATCAATGGCATCGCGTTTAGCACTCGAGCAAAAGAAGATTTGTTCCAAGCCGTGCAATTGCTTAACCAGGCAATTACGCGCGATCCGTCGTTTTTTGATGCATTCGGTGAACTCGCGGAGGCGCATGATCGCATCTATTTCCTTGGTTTTGATCACACCGGTGCGCGCCTTAAGTTGGCGGAAGCTGCCATCGAATCAGTTCGTCGTCTGCGCCCCGGCTCTGGTGAGACACACCTCACCCTCGGTCAGCATCTGTATTGGGCTTATCAGGATTATGCCCATGCCAGCGAGGAATTGGCTGCTGCACAGAAGGCATTGCCTAACGAATCACGAATCCCCCTTATAGCCGGCTACATCGACCGCCGCCAGGGTCAGTGGGAGAAATCCCTTACGAAAATTAAACAGGCGCTGGAATTGGATCCGCGTAATTCTTCAATACTCGAGCAAATCTCCCTTACCTATCAGGCTTTGCGCCGCTACAAAGAGACGGCTGCGACTCTCGATGCCGTCTTGGCCATCACTCCAACAGACGTTTCGACCAAAATGCAGCGCGCTTGGGTCGATCTTCAATGGCGCTCAGATCCAAAACCCTTACATACGATAATTGACAACGTCCTCGCCCAGGATCCAAATGCGGCGCCCGTTATCGTTATTCAATGGCTTGAGCTTGCTTTAAGCGAGCGCGACATGGCAGCTGCTGAGCGCGCGTTGCAAGCAATGCCGATGGGTGGCTGCCGCGACGAAGGCATCGTATTTCCTAATAGTTGGTGTCAGGGGGTTGTCGCCCGGCTCCGGGGCGACGAGCCATCGGCTCGTGCAGCGTTTACCGAGGCTCGAGGAGAACTCGAGCAAATTGTGCGCGAACAACCCACGTATGCCGCGGCGCTCTGCGCGCTTGGTGTTGTTGATGCGGCGTTGGGAAATAAGGAAGACGCCGTCCGCGAAGGCGAGCGCGCGGTCGAGTTAACCCCGATTGCGGAAAGCGCCATTGACGGCGCGATGTTCATTCAATACCTCGGTGTCATTTATGCGTGGACGGGCGACATCGATCGCTCAATCGAACGATTGGGTCAGGCAGTCAAGCTGCCAGGGAGCCACGTTACCTACGGTAATCTGCGTCTCAATCCGTTCTGGGACCCATTGCGGGGCGATCCTCGCTTTGAAGCGATAGTGGCTTCGCTTGCGCCGAACTAGGCGCGTATTTAAGTCCTATTCGCAGGCCCGTGCCGCGATTCTCCATCGTGTTACTCTTTCTTAGATCACGAGAGTGCCCTGTCGAGAAGCTAAGGTGACTTCCTCTTAGGCTTGGTAACTCAATGCTTGGCGCTGAGCTTTCGGCGTGTTGCTTGCATGCGAATCACGCATGCTCCTTTACGGCACAGGTCAAAGCCGTTGGATAGCTTAACAGCGTGTTTCGACCAGTTGAAACAGCTTATCCGAATCCCTCCTTCAATGCATTAATAAATAATAAAAATAAATACGACGCTAAAGTCCTTTTGTTGTTGACATACTCTGGAATGCGCTTGAGCATGGCCGTTATGAAAAAATACATGCTTGGTATCAGTAAACGTCTGGTCGCGGCAGCGCTCGTAATCGTAGCAGTTGTTGCGGTCAGTGCTCTGACAATGCAAACGTCCCCTCGGAGCCAAAATTCTATAGCGTTCAAAAGCATTCAAACCAACAAGGCTACGCTGTTTTATTCTGACACCAGGGCTGCGCGTGGAGGTTGGTTCGTCGAGATGGTGCTGCCAGGAACTGGAGAGAGTAAGGCGGCGACTGAGAATCTGAAATCAGTCGTAGCGACCCTCTAAGCCCACTGCTCCGTCACGAGCAGCGGTGTTAGTCCCGAAGGTTTTGGGGCTGACGGAGGGCTATGTACCGGACGCGGATGTGGAGCGGGTGGAAAATCTCGCTTGCACCGCGTCATCTTTCGGTCACGTCTAGCACCATTGGAGCTACGAGAATTTCAATCGACCTTGTGTCGAGCAGGCGATAAAAGCAATCGCCGAGGACGCAATGTGCGTTAGCATGATGTAAGATGATTTCAAAGCGCGTTTGCGCGACTTGGTTCGGAGCACATTTCTTCCTTATATCAGCGGTGTGCCTTTCCGGCGTGTTCTCGCTGATTGCCGGCGGCTCGACTATGTTGCCATCGGCGCTCGATCAGTACGCGCGCAAAGGGGAAATGGTCACAGCATGGCTCCTGGGAAAACAAGGGGGCGGGTCCAGTCCGATCCGTCAAACGATTGCGACCTACTTGCATGCGGCCGGGATTCAGGCGGGATACACTTTTTTCGCGCCGAACATCCCAGGTTACCACAAACTAACATTCGAACTTTATTACGACGACGGACGCGTAGAGTATGAATCGTCACATGTGCGTGGCAAAGCGGCCGCACTGCGCCTGGCCAGTTTGCTTGATAGAATCCCCGAGAGTCGTTATGAGCCGTTGCGGGAGGTAGTGGCCAAAATGCTCGCGCTCTCTGTCTGGCGAGAGCACCCTGAGGTGAAAAGAATTCGGGCAGTGTTCGAATCCGTCGATATGCCGAGCATTACTGAATTTGAGCACGGCAAACGTGAATCCTTTCAACCGATGTTTAGCTACGATTTCAGTCTTCGCGAGGAAGAAGACCGATCGACGACGCCATGATGCGGCCGCTTCAACGATGGGCCAAACAGTTGGCGATTTTTCTGTTTCCACCAGAAACCGATACATGGGTTGCCGTTTTGCGTATCGGCTTGGGTATGGACGTGGTCGTCTATGCGCTGTTTTTACGCGGTGATTGGCATTATTTATTCTCCAGCACCGGCAAGGGGCTTGTCAGTCGCCAACTCGGTGAGGCTATTACCACGTTCGACAGTCCGCTCATTCCAAAACTTGGCTGGCTCATCGCCCTCGGTCGCAGCGTCAATATCAGCGAAGAAATGGTACTTTGGGTTGCCTGGACTGGCTTGCTCTGCATGGGATGTTTCTTGTTGCTCGGACTTTTCTGCCGTTCGGCAGCAGTCATTGCCTGGTTTCTTCACCTCTGCACAGCTGAAAGCGGCGGGTTATTGGCGTACGGCGCTGATAACTTCATGACGATCGCACTATTTTACTTGATGTTATCGCCGCTGCCTGATCGGTACTCACTCGATCGTCGCCTGGCGAAAGCAAAACCGAGCAATCCACAACTCTTAGGGTTTTGGCAACGCGTCTTACAGGTGCACCTATGCCTAGTGTATTTTTTCGGCGGCCTCGGAAAATGCTTGGGCAGCGGGTGGTGGGATGGAACAAATCTTTGGCGATCACTAACACGACCACCTTTTGATATCATTTCACCGGACATTCTTGTTCGATTTAAATACCTTCTGCCCGCCCTGGGGATTTCGATTTGTCTGATCGAAATCGGTTACATCGTTTTCATCTGGATGAAGGCGACTCGGTCCATTTGGCTAATTTGCATTCTGGCAATGCATGTCGCCATCGGATTGACAATGGGAATGTATCTTTTTGCCCTCGTTATGATCGTTTTGAATCTTGCCGCGTTTGGGCCGGATTTAGGATCCGTCTTCTGGGCGTACCGTCAACGATCCCATCCGGTTTTTACGAAACCACTCTCGGGATAACGGCTCGCAATTTTCGACAGAAAACGCGCTTGTAAGCAGGTGCACTTAGTCACTACCGTCTCGCCTAAAGATCTCGGAATCGGCGCTGCATTCGATCTCGATCTCACTATGCGACGAGACGTTTCTCACAGACGGGCGCGAACTCGCGCTTGCTCAGCAGAATCGCTCTCCAACTCGCGCGCAATTTCGGCCTCGCGCTCGGCCGCGCGACCAAGGAACAATACGACCGCATGATCGCCGAAGGTCTCGGCGACCTCGATTGCCACCGCTGCCGAATCCGCCACCACCGAACCGGTCACCGCCAAATCCTCCGCCTCTTTTGCACCACGATCTATGACAACTGTGTGATCCCGTCGTGCACTTGCGCTCGTAACGAGACCAGGTGCTGCGCCACTAGACCATGAGCGCATCCCATTGCAGATCAGTCACCGCAGATTCGTACACGTAGAACCCCTCCAGCTCGATCCCGAACCACTTATTATTATGCTCGCTCACGCCCTGATGCGTGCGCTCACTGCACGACCCTCCCGGTGCGCGCGGCTCCGAGCGACCCGTCCGGCCTTCAAGGATAAGTCCACCGCGGCTGACCTTAAGTGTCCAGTATCGCTCCAGCCGTTGTTATCCACGTGATGAATTTGAATTCCGCGGCAGGTCTTGGACGCGATCTGTTCTTCTGCCGCTCCCGTGCTCGGCGTGCTATTAGGCCTTCGGTATTGGATGAATGACTATGCCTTTCACGGCGCTTTTCAGGAAGTTCTTATTCACGGGAGGCGCCCCATCCGGCGGTGGTGTAGATTTTGGTTCAGCCATTTGGATATGTAATCAGTCGGTTACTTTACATGGCAGAAAATTGTTGAGCTACGTTGTTGTAATTCTAAATCAGCGGGCATGTTGATGGCTCAGGTTCAGCTTGAATTAACAGCTCGGCGCCGCTCCGCGGGAAGTATTAGCTCGTTCAACATTTCGACGGTAGCATTCCACTGGTCATGGAAGTGTGGCTCACTCAAACTTTGCCGCCAGTCCTTTGCCTTAGCCAAGGCAACTTGATTCATCGTCTTGTCGGGCACTCGGGTAGCCCTAGGATACTGTCATTGAGATTACGGGCCCAGGTGGCGGTTACTAAGGCCGCGCAGTAGAACCGCGCCACCTGCACCATCAGAGACAGGGTTCGACTCAACGAGCTTCCGTATTCGGCGAACCCACTGCGAATGCTTCCACCATCCCACAAATCCATGAGGAAGTCTTAAAGGCGGGGGAGATGAAGGAGACGGCTCGATCTGATCAACGCTAACTGTCAACCGACTCGGAAGCGGATGTCGCGGATGGTTTTGACGCCGAAGCGTTGTTTCAGTTTGCGAAGGATTTCGGGCTTGGAGATTTGTTCGAGCTCGTAGTGCAAGGCGGGTTGGAGAACGCGGACATACAGAACGCCCTCCCGCAATGCGACCGGCGCGGAGTGCATGGCAATAAAGTCGCCGACGATTTTTGACCAGGCGTCGATTACCTCGGTTTCGCGCAGCCGCTCGCGTAACCCGAGACGTTGCATCAGCTTCGGCATCAGGTCGGCTGGGGATTGCCAGCGGTCGGCTTGCTTCTTTTTCTCAGACAAACCGCGCCATTCAGCGATTACGGTAGCGCGAAGGGAAGCGTTCATGGAGTGGTGGATCAGAATAGATATCGGGTCTTGAGCAGACAAGTCTAAGCCGCTGCTTTCGTAGCTCCGCTCGATAGATACTTGTGAATACCGGCGGCGGCTTTGCGGCTGTTGCGCACGGCACGCACGACCAAATCGGGGCCGCGGACGAGATCGCCACCGGCGAATACACCGGGGGCGCTGGTCATTTGATTTTCGTCTACGATGACGCTGCCCCACTTGTTGACTTCGATTTTATCCTGATTGCCGGCAACGAAAATCGGGACTGGATCGAATCCGTAGGCAATCAGCACCGCGTCGACCGGCAGATGGAATTCGGAACCGGGAATTGGGCGTGGCTTACGACGGCCTTTTGCATCCGGCTCGCCCAATTCCATTCGCACACAAGTCGCTTTGCAGATTTCGCCGGCAGCATTGCCTGACACTGAAATTGCGTTTGTGAGAAACATGAACTGGGCACCTTCCTCTACCGCGTTCAAGTATTCGCGCCGGCTTCCAGGCATGTTTTCGAGGTCGCGCCGATAGATGCAGATTGCTTCATGGGCCCCGCAGCGAATCGCGGTGCGCAAGCAATCCATCGCTGTATCGCCGCCGCCTAGCACGGCGACGCGTTTGCCGCGCACGTCGATCGACGGGTCATCGGATGTTCCGACATTTTTCTGAATGAGAAACGGCAACGCATGAAACACGCCGCGTAAGTGGGCGCCGGGAATGCCGAGCTCCTTCGGTTTTTGCGCGCCGATTGCTAGATAAACTGCGTCGAAATTTTCTCGCAAAGTCGACAATGGAATGTCGCGCCCGACGCTCACGCCGCACCGAACCGCGACACCGCGCCGATGCAATAGATCGAACCGGCGTTCTACTACCTTCTTTTCGAGTTTGAAGGACGGAATACCATTGACGAGCAGACCGCCGGGACGCGATTGCGCTTCAAAAATCGTGACGGCATAACCAAGCTTTGCCAGTTCATCCGCGCACGCCATTCCGCCCGGACCGCTACCAACTGCTGCCACTTTGAAACCATTCGGCGGAGCGACTCCCGCATCGAGCGCCTCATGCGCGAAAGCATATTCATTGATGAACTTTTCTACTGCCCATTGAAACCGGATCGGAGCGCGCATTCAGGATACACGCGCTCTCGCATAACCGATCCTGCGGACATACGCGGCTGCAGATCTCGGGCATGTTGCTGGTAGAACGCGACAGTGCAGCGGCTTCGAGGAATCGTCCTTCGGCAGTAAGGGCAAGCCACTCGGGAATTCGATTCGCGAGCGGGCAGCCGCTTTTGACACAGGCCGGGTCGGGGCAATTAATGCAGCGACTGGCTTGCGCGCACGCGATTGTTTCGTCGAACAAACCGTAGATCTCATCAAAGTCGCAAATGCGTTCGCCGGCGGCGCGTTTCGGAGGTGTTTCACGCGCAATATGACGCCAGTTATGTTTTACGGGCCAGCTCGGTACGGCATTCTGCATTTGCTCGAATGATGGCGACCGCGCATTGCCTTGACTACGCACGCGTTGGCAAAGGCTGTGCATTTATTGGCCTGCCAACCTGCGCCGAGGCTGACCTTTCGCTGCACACAACTTTAACCAGGGGAGGGAGCAGGCGAGGGAATTTGCGGTTGTCCGCCAGGAGAAGAGACGCGCCCGGTCTGGAAGCTGCGCCATTTTTCGAGCGGTATTGCTGCTATGGCCATCAATGCTAATTGGCTGATCATGAATCCGACTAGCCACGGAAACGCCTTTTGCATGAAACCGTAGGAATGCAGACCAACGCCAAGCATGTTCACACCGAACCACGAGAAACTGGTGACGATATTGCCGAAGAGCGCCATGATCATCAGACCGCGTTGCCGGATGAATCCGCCCCAGCGCGCATGCAAGATGATTGCGCACCAGAGGACGATCAGCACCGCTCCGTTCTCCTTTGGGTCCCAACCCCAGAAACGTCCCCAGGATTGATCGGCCCAGATCCCGCCAAGCACCGTGCCAACAAAACTGAAAAGCGTCGCAAAGCAGACCACGCCATAGGTCATGCGGGCGAGAGAATCCGCAGTTTGCTTTTTCAGTGAGGTCGTGAACACGCCGCGCACGACATAAATGATGGCGAGCATCCCCGCCAGAAACATCGCAGAATAACCTGTAGTGATGGCGACCACATGTGTTGCCAGCCAGATGTTTGTGTCGAGGACAGCCTGTAGCATTTCCAACGTGTCCCCGCTGCCAGCGAGATGCTGCGCGATGATCAACGTAACGAAACCGATCGCGCCTGCGCATGCCGCGCCGATCCCGTCTTTAAAAATCCGCTCAAGGATCAGTGCGACGATGACCGCGCCCCAGCCGATGAAAATTGCGGATGAATACAGGTTCGTGACAGGTGGGCGTTCCTGCAGGTACATGCGTGAAACCAGGCCGAACGTGTGAACGGCGAGCGCCAACAACAAAAGATAAAACGCCGAACGCCTTAATGGCGCGCTCCACCCGAGCCACGACGCGCATGCCAGGAGAAAAGCGAGCAAATAAAGCGTCATGCTTTGAGTGAATGGCTGAAGCCGATTAAATAAAAATTCAAACGAAGCGCGTTTGGTCGCATTTGGCTGTTCCTTTGCAAACCAATCAATTACGGACTGCGCATGTTGATTGAATAGCGACGGGTCGCCAGCCCGATAGCCGTCGCCGATCACAGCGTATTCGCTCACGATTGGATGGATTTCACCGGCGCCGACCGAGCGGACCAGAGCGTCACCGACGGAATGCCATTCCCCCTTTGGCTCGAGTGGCGGAACAGCGAGGAGGTATGCCATCTCTGACAGTCGTTCATAACGTTGAATCAATTGAGCTACATCATCGAGTTTCGATTTGTCGAAATTGTCACCCACCGCGCGTTCGCGCGCCGCCTTTGCCGCACCTGGAACGCTGGCCTCGAAACCGTGAAGTTCAGCAACGAAATTCTCTGCGCCCTCTGGCTGGATGCTGTTTTTCAAGCGCTGATATAACGAGAGGGCGTTCCGCAGATTCAGGATAGCGCTTTGATAAGCGGAGCGCTGGACTGCTTCGAGCTTGTCAGATTGGGCGCCTTGTTCATCGATCTGCTTCAGGAACGGCGCGAAATCGGCAAAGCTGAAATATTTTCGATCGGTCTGTTGCCAGCCAAACAAGCCGAGTACGTCGGCGTTCTGCACGACGAACACTGGATATTGATCGGCAACGGGAGCATTGAATAGAACATCTGTGAGCCATTCGATCGCGCTTAGGCGTCTACCGTCTTCAAAACGCAATTCCTGTTTGCCATGAATGATCAAGAGCGAGTTGCGTGCCATGGTATCCAGTGGTTTGACCCGCCCTCCGACGAGCACCGGAATTTTTCCAAAGACACTGAAATCGAAACTTCTTGCGCCGGTTTTGGGCGGCAACCAGTTGGCGGCTATCGCTGCCGCAGCGAAAGCCAAAATAATCCAAGGTAGAAAACGTTTCATGCGATTGCCCTCCGCCGTTGCCGCGAAAATCCCACCAAATGAAACCCAAATTGCACCAGGAGACCGATGGCGACAATGACGCACGCGAGATAGGGCGCAATGAAGCTCGGGTTGTGGACCACCTGCAAAATGGTTGCCGAATCGTCCGGTTGAAACCCGGCCTGATAAAACGTTTCGCCGCGATAACGAAGCGGATGATTCATGTAAACCAAAACGTCGCGGTCGACGGAACGCTCCGGATCAATCAACGTGACCTTACTTGAAAAATTCTTCGGGATTTCGGTGCCAGCGTATTTTTCGTGCGTGAATTTTTGTAGCGTGACGCTGTAAGGCTTGTAGTAACGTGACGGACGCAACGTGATCATCCAGGTGCGGCCGCCGCAGGCAAATGTTTGGGGCGCACCGAGCGCATCTGAAACGAGCCACGTGCCTAACGAACCGCCGTTCTTCGCCAGAATCTCGATTGCTGCGCTCGGGACGTCGCGTTCATCGGCCGCGGTGGCACGCGATGCGGGCTCGACTGCGATCATTGCGCCGGGTCCTTGATTTGCAATGGGTCGCGCGCCGTCTCCCGCCTGGCTCAACATTTTAAGGCGCGAATTTTGGTAAAAATTTCTGACCACAATCCGGAAAGGCAGACTCCAGTGGTCAATGACTCTACTGTGTCGCAGCACGCTTTCGGGAATGGCGGTTACCTGATCAAGATCATCGCCGCTCGTATCGATCACGGCGAGTTCGGTCTCGCGCATATCCTCGGAATAGTTTTTCGCGTCGCCATTCGACAACCGCATGTGGCTTTCAACTGCAAACAGGTCCGTGAACAGCCCGCCGGCGAGCATGATGATCAACCCGGCGTGCGTAAGATGAATCCCCAATTTCCGCCATGTCCAGCGGAAACGCTTAATGTGGGCAGCGATAAGATTGATCAGCAACACGGCCCCGATGAGATGGCCGCCTGGAAAAATCGGGATGCTGAAGCCGCGCCCCTCCGGCGGCCACCAGACAAACATGCTTTGGAAATAACGCTGCTGCGCTTCGTGAATCCCAAGATGCACCTGCGCCAGTGTGCCTGCAAAAATCAGCGCCATTGCCGCTGCAAGGCACACAATCGTCAGTTTCAATGACGTGATCAGATCAATGAGTCGGCGCAGCATGTTTGTTAGAATCGGATGGATTGGATGAATTTCACGAAATTCGGCTTCTCTTTTTCAACTGACGCGCTTGGTCCGGTCGCTTTGAAGAACCAGACACGGCCGTTGCGACGCGCCCATGCCGCGATTGTGCGTGTCTTGTCACCAGCGATGTCAGTAGTTAAAAAGGTTGTGTCGTCGGTTTTCAGCGGAGCGACTTGCGAGGTAACGGCGCCTGGATCTATTGGCGCGAGACCGATCTGACCCCGCCATCGGTTGATGTTGTCGGCATCACTCCCTCCGTCGCCGGGAAAAGTCACGACTGAGATGTCGATCTTGCCATCATGTTCCGCCGGCGCGCTGAAGCTGGCGTACCGCATCGAGGAAGGCGGCACTTCTGTCCAGCCCTCCGGAGCTTTCCATTGGATCCGCGGGGTGCCTGAATCGTTAGGTGGCGCGGCTGCCGTCTGCGACGCCCCGTTTTGAGTCTGTGCGTCACAAACCGCTGCAACCCATTTGATGAAGTCGCCCTTTTGCGCCTCAGTCAGATCTGCATTGCCTCGCATTTTGAAAAACAGCGTGGCATTGCCGGTAGTCGCCATGGCGGCAATGATTCTGCCATCTCTTGCCGGATCGGCATTATCCGGCAATCCTGCAAGATCGACGATGGTCACGTCACCCAACGGGGTATGCAATCGCTGCGCGATTTGACTGAGTTTTTGTTGTGTGACTGCTGGCTGGCCCAGTTGATTGAGCCAGCGGTTCACATTCTCAAGGACGTTTCCAGCAGCGGAACCCAGACTCACAAATGAAATATCTGCGACCGCGCCTTTATCCCCCTTAACGAGAAAGCTGGCCTGACGCATTTGCGAGAGTGGCTGCGGTTCCCAGTCGGGCGGCGTCGCCACCGCGGTTTCTGTCGTCGATGCGAGACCTGCCGGCATTCGCGGCGCGGCCGTATTCGTCGGCATCGCATCTTGCTGTTGTGGTGCGGATTCTTCCAGTGGCGCCTTGGAAACCCGGTAGACTTTGATCTCGGAATTTTTCTCGCAGCCAACGAGCAACACAGCAGACAAACCCGCCTGAACGATGACGTTTTTAAATCGCATGAACCAGCAAACGCGCCCGACTCGTTCCATTTTACGCTATAACCCTAAGTCTTTCTTGAACAAGAGGAAGGCAAACCCACAGCATTTGTACGAAGGCGATTTTTTGTTAATCGAAGAGACAGCATTTGCTAAGAGTCATTATGTGTTGTCCGCTGCAAAAAACTATTTCTGAGGACCGCCCGTATGACACATGGCGCAAGAGAACTCTGAAAACTCCGAGTCGATATGGAAGAATTCGTACCCATCGGCGTTCAGCTTGTTCAATTGCTCGCCGCTACCCTGCGCGAGGATAAGATGACACGATCGGCAATCACTCGCAGCAATCGTCTTATTGCCGTCGGCCGTCTTGTGATTTCCATCGTGGCAACGAAAACAGCCGTTCCAGTCCTTGTGTCCGATGTTGTTAGGATAT
>DASTMV010000125.1:0-12364 GCA_035713885.1 Candidatus Udaeobacter sp.
GGAAATCGCAAAAGAGCCAGCCGTCCAGTTTACCCTCGCGTAAAGCAGCCTGAATTTCAGCCACTCGTTCTGCGGGAGACTGTTGCGCGTGCATCGTTACGGCAAAGCTGAAGCAAAAAACAGTTGTTGCGAGCAAAGAAAACTTGTCCGGTTTCATTCCAGTATCGAAGTAGCACTTGGGTGCATAACTACGAAGTAAATTCTGGGCAGTGGTCGCTGCGGCGCCCCGGCGAGCGCATCCCCGCGACTGTGAAATCTACTGAACTCGTTCTTGCCGAGATGGCAGACGGATGACAGACCCTTCGCGACCTCCGAGTCCTCAGCGGTTACTCTTCTTTCGGATTTCCGAAATCGTTCTCACGTGCAATGATTCGTTTCATGAACTCGCTCGAATCGATCGGTAAAGAATCGCCGGAGCACGCGCGTGATGAGTCATTCAACGGCGTCGAGCTGAGCGAATCTGTCCTTGGACGCGATTGGAATTCACCAGAGGAAGACACCGCATGGTCAAACCTGTAGCCGGAGAAATCGTTGTCATTCCACTTTCACGCGCGGATTCTAGCGGAGAAAAACGCCGACCAGCCCTGGTGATTGCCGATCTTCCAGGGGCGGATTTGATCCTTTGCCAGATCACGAGTCGCGCGCACTGGGACTCTTTCGCCGTTCCATTGGACAACAGTGACTGTGAACGCGGAGAAATTAGTCAGCCTTGCTTTATTCGTCCACAGCGACTCTTCACTGTCGAACAGCATATTGTTCTTTCTTCGGTCGGCAAGGTGACAGCGGGGAAATTAGACGAAGTGTTCAAGCGAGTGCGCGCGCTCTTCGTTGATTAGTTTTTACCACAGACATCACAGAGTTATCTGCGTTTTCGGCGATCCTTCGACCATCTCCTTCGGAGAAGTCAATTCCCCGCGTGCTTCCAAGTAGTACGTGGTGGTAGCAGCTACGCAGCTAAAATCGCACGCGCGGCTTGACATTACCCAGAGCATGAAGCGACAAAGTAGAGCCGGATGAAATTTCTCACACGCCGTTTTGCCAGGGCTCCGGAGGGGACGGCCGCACTGTTCTTCATTCAGATTTTCTCAACGCTCGGTTTCGCCGTTCTTTACTCGACTCTGGTTCTCTACGCGACGAAGCATCTCCATCTCGCCGTGAAAGAGGCCACCATCTTGATGGGCGTGTTCGGCGCTTTTAATTACGGTCTGCACCTCTTCGGCGGTTATCTTGGTGGCCGTTTCCTTTCGAACCGCATCCTGTTTGTCGGGGGAATGGCGCTGCAGGTGTTCGGCTGTGCA
This sequence comes from Candidatus Udaeobacter sp., assembly GCA_035713885.1. Lineage (GTDB taxonomy): Bacteria > Verrucomicrobiota > Verrucomicrobiia > Chthoniobacterales > UBA10450 > Udaeobacter. The sequence continues at coordinate 1,299 of DASTMV010000125.1, forward strand.
TGCATCGCCACCGGTACGCTGGCGCTGTTCTACGTTGGCCTTGCACTCTTTCTCACCGGGAGCGGTCTCAACGTCACCTGTATTAACATGATGCTCACGCAGCGCTTCACGCCGGAGGATCCGCGCCGCGAAGGAGCCTTTCTCTGGAATTATGCCGGCATGAATGTCGGTTTCTTCGTCGGGTTCAGCGCCGCCGGTCATTTCCAAGCCACAGAAAGCTACTCCAGCCTGTTCATCTTCGCGACGCTCGGCAACTTCGTGGCCATCGTTCTTGCAGCACTCACTTGGAGAACGCTCGCGGACCGTAACACACCGTTGCTCGAGAAAACGCGGAAGCAGTTCCGGCTGCGCCAGCTCGTGGGCATAGGCATTCTCATCGGGCTCGTCCCGGTCGTGTGGTTCATGCTCCAAAGACCTGGTGGCACCGAGACGATCATCAAGGCCATCTGCGGCGCGGTTGCACTCATGCTGATCTATCTCACGGTCCGCCACTCGGATCGTCGGGAGCAGCGGAACATGACGGCCTACCTGATTCTGACTGTCGGCTCGCTGATGTTCTGGTCACTTTACCAAATGGCGCCGAACGGTCTGATGCTGTTCGCGGTCAACAACGTGAACCTGATGATTGGTCCGGTAAAGATTCAGCCTCAGTGGATTCAAAACATCAATACTGTCTGCATTGTGCTTGGCGGTCCGCTGCTCGCGGCGCTCTTCACCCGGATGCGCGCTCGTGGATGGAGAATCGACATACCGCAACAGTTCGCGGCGTCGCTGCTTTTGATGGCGATAGCGTTTCTTATTTTACCGGTGGGCATCAAGCTGGCTGGCGCGGATGGGAAAAGCGGGTTCGTGTGGCTGTTTGCGAGCTACGTACTGCAAAGCATCGGTGAGTTGCTGATTTCTCCGATCGGGTATGCGATGATCGGTAAGCTCGCGCCGAGGCAGTACCAGGGCGTTATGATGGGGAGTTGGATGCTCTGGACCGGCTTGGCATCGCTATTCGCAGGGGATTTTTCAGGAATGATTCCCGAACCGATCGGTAATACGGCCGTCGCCACGAACGCCGGATACGCAAAGCTTTTTGCGGAGCTTGGGCTGGGCAGTCTAGCGGTCGGTATTGCGCTCGTTGTGCTGGTTCCCCTCTTGCGCAAGCTCATCACCGACAAAGCGGAGACGCGTACTGTCGAAGCGGCTACCGTCGTTCCCGTCGCTTGAATTCTCCAAAACCCCGGGGCGCATACATGCGGGAGTGATGCACTCGGTGTTCTAGGCGCAGGTCTTTTCATCTGGATTGGCTGGGTGCTCCGCGCTCGTTAGGAGGTCTCGCGATCACGGACTTTCCTCCGCTTGTCGTTTGTGCGCCCTTCCAATCATCTGTTGGTGCTGACCTGGCGCCTACATCACTCGTTTCTCATATGTTCAGCGGGGACGCGTGATTGCTGTGTTCCGCTCTAAGCAAATCAGTCGGTAGAAGATACCCCGAAAACCGGCTAAAATTACCTGCTTGACATCTACTCCCCGTGAGTGGCAAAACCTTTCGCGTAGCGAGGACATGTCTGCCCCCCCAGAGAAGCATCCGGTCAAAATACGGATTTTGATTTTGGAAGAGCATCCGTTGCTTCGGCACGGTGTCGCCCATTATCTTAATTCGCACTCGGACATGATTGTATGCGGCGAAGCAGACAACATCCGCGAGGCTCGCCACAAGATTCAAGAATGCAAACCTCACTTACTTTTGAGTGCCCTACGTTTGGGGACAGGCGACACTCTTGAATTTGTTAAAGCGCTCAAGTGCGAGTGTCCCGCGTTGTTCATGCTCGTTTATTCCGCCTTTGAGGAGACCATCTTCGCAGAGCGCGCTCTGCGTGCCGGTGCGGACGGTTACGTGATGAAAAAGGCGCCGAAAGAAGAATTGGTCACCGCGATTCGTGAGATTGCGGCCGGCAACATCCATGTCAGCTATGACGTGGCGATGCGCGCGTTCAAAAAATCGCTGGAATCGCGATCAGAATATCCCTCCACCCGTTCTTCCATTGGCGTTGAAAAATTATCAGATCGCGAGATGCACATCTTCTTTTTGTTAGGCTCCGGACTTGGGAACTCCCAAATCGCGCAGTCGCTGAACTTGAGTGTGAAAACTGTCGAGAGTCACCGCGAGAACATTAAACATAAGCTCGACGTGACCTGCAGTCGTGACCTGATCGCCTGCGCTCAAAAATACGTGGAAGTAACGTTTGTGCCGCCGACCAACCTAGCCGGACGCGGCAAGAAGAAGGTTGTTCGCTTCCCAGCCGCCTGACGGTGCCGCTCCCTGGCACACCCGCACATCTGTGCAGCATTGTGCGTCTTACCGGGCGAGATGCGTTTCGCAAGAGTCCATTGCGACTGGTTCGTAGCTGCGGTCGCTGACTGCGGCCAGCGAAACGAGGTGCTTCCCGTTTTCAGAGAAAAGCAACTGGACAGTAGTTTGCAGACTCAGATTTGTTTTTGGTTTACCTTTGTGAGTGCGCGAGCCAAACGAACAGAGGGCGCCGGTTTACCAATCACGATTGCCAACGCCACTAGCGGGATTAAAGGGCTGGCTTGTTTCGCATCAAATGACGCTGATGGCGATCGCCGACACTCCCCATTCGATTGCCCTCGGCTCAGCTATCGGCATCTTCTTTGGATTCACGCCCCTTTATCCTCTCAAGACGCTATTGTCGATCGGCGTGGCTTGGATTTGTCGTTGCAACAAGGTTGCAGCTGCGATTGCGGTCACGCTGCACGACGTGGTGATTTGGGCCATGCCAGCGATCTATGTTGCCGAGTACCAGTTTGGCTGTTGGATACTGAATCGGCCAGTAGCGCAGCGGGTACACTTTCGCCAGTTCCACTTGCACGATTATGTGCGCTGGCATCTGTTTTCACGCTTCGTGTGGCCCGTCTATTGGCCCGCGTTTGTTGGTTCGCTCTTCGTCGCTATCCCCTCAGCGATATTTATCTACTTCCTCATGCGATTATTAATCAGCCGTGCCCGGACGCCGCAAAAACGAAACGAGAATTCTGTCACTTAAGCAGCGAGGACCTAGGGACACCAGCCGTTTGCGAATCAGAACGCGCCGATTAAGGTGCTGCCGTTCTAGGGATCTGTATGCATTCACTACGTCGATATTTGATTTTTTTCGCAGCTTTTGTTGCAGGCGCGTCTTTTGTTCGTTCGGCGACTGCGGCGCAGGCGTACCTTATTGCTGACGCGCAAACCGGCTACATTCTGGAAGAACAGGAGCCCAGGAAGAAACTGCAGGTGGGTAGCTTGACCAAGATCGCCACGGCATGCGTCGTGTTGGACTGGTCAGAACGCAAATCTGGCGACCTAAACGAACTGGTCGCCATCCCACAGGAAGCGTTTCAAGGAATTACCGAAAACAACATTGGTTTGCAGCCCGGTGACAGTATCACGTTGCGCGATCTTCTTTATGCCGCGCTTGTGCAATCAGACAATATCGCCGCTTACGCGCTGGCCTATCATGTAGGTTCGCGGCTGGGATCGATTCAGGCGGAGGGAAGGTTGACGCCGGCGGACTTGTTCGTAGCCCAAATGAACGCGCTGGCCAAACAATTGAAGATGGAGCGCACCCGTTTCGTTAATCCCCATGGGATAGATTACAAAGTCAGGCCGCTGCCATATTCCACCGCGGAAGACATGGCCCGGCTCACACGGTACGCAATGAACAAGCCAGGCTTTCGCTTTTACGTTTCGCAAAAGGAACGGCAGATTTCGTTTAATCGCGCAGGTCATCAGCTCAATTATGTGCTTCGCAACACCAATGAACTCCTTGGCAAAATGGGAATCGATGGAGTGAAGACCGGCACCTCAAGTCGATCCGGACAATGTTTGATTCTCTATGCCGATCGTGAATCCGAGATTGTTCGCAATGGCCAGATGGAAACAGTGTACCCGCGCCACCTGATGGTCGTGCTTCTTGGCAGCACGAATCGATTCAGCGAAGGCGCTGCTCTGCTGCAACACGGCTGGCAGATTTACGATCAATGGGCAGCTGCCGGGCGGCTCGCTGATCCAAAAAAACTCCTCTGACTCGCATCTACGAATTATGCAGCTTCACTCGAGCGAAGAGGTGAAGGCGAATGTCGTGGAACTATGTGATGAGGATGATTACGGTTCACGGGAACTATGGTGGCATACCTCTGCCGGCGCTCAGGCTAAACAAATTCCCGCGCTGCGAGGAATCTTTCTCCACGTTGTCAGGGAGTTCGTGTCGGCAGGGAAACTAATCGCGAAGTGTCAGCAGACAGGCGGCAAGGTCACCACGACGGAGTACGATCGCGAAAAGCTAGCGCGCGAAATCGATTCTGCTGATAATCCTGGGCTGGATTCGTACTTCTGATTTGGAGCAGAATAAATAGGAAGCAAGTGTTGGATCGAAATCGCTGATGAAAGAACTAATCGAATGTGTGCCGAATTTTTCTGAAGGACGCGACCAGAACGTCATCCGGCAGATTACCGATGCGATTGAATCTGTAGACGGCGTTTCGTTGCTCGATGTCGATCCTGGAGCAAGCACAAACCGCACAGTAGTGACCTTTGTCGGCGACCTTGATGCCGCAGTGGAAGCAGCATTTCGCGCCATTAGAAAAGCGTCGGAACTCATTGACATGCGCAAACACAAAGGCGCGCATCCACGGATGGGCGCTACGGACGTTTGCCCGTTTATTCCGGTGAGCAATGTGAGCTGGGAAGAAGCAGTCGAGTGCGCAAATCGGCTGGGCAAACGTGTCGGCGAGGAATTGAAGATTCCCGTCTATCTCTACGAAAGAGCGGCCAGGGAGAAGTCGCGCGCAAATCTCCCCGTGATCCGCAGTGGAGAATACGAAGGTTTTTTCGACAAGATAAAACAATCGGAATGGAAGCCGGACTTTGGACCAGCGGTTTTCAACGAGAAATCCGGCGGAACTGTAATTGGCGTTCGCGATTTTCTAATCGCTTACAATGTGAATCTGAACACCAGATCTGTTCGCCGCGCGACCTCTGTGGCGTTTGACGTGCGCGAGCAGGGAAGAGTGAAGACTTCAGACGGCACACTTGCCGGAAAACCGGTGCTGAACGCGAACGGTGAACCAGTTCGTGTTCCCGGGATGCTGAAGCACGTCAAAGCGATCGGCTGGTTCGTTAAGGAATATGGGATTGCGCAGGTCTCGATGAATCTGACGAACATTGAGCAAACGCCTTTACATGCGGCATTCGACGCGTGCGTAGAATCGGCGGCGAAACGTGGCTTGCGAGTAACAGGTTCGGAGATCGTCGGTATGGTCCCGAAGAGATCTTTGATCGATGCCGGTCGTTATTTTCTCAGGAAACAACGGTGGTCCGAGGGCGTTTCGGAAGAAGAACTTATAGAGATCGCGATTCGCTCGATGGGTTTAAGCGAACTGAAACCCTTTGTTCCCAAAGAAAAAGTGATCGAACTAAAAATCCAGGCCGCTAAGTCGAAACCGTCTTTGGCGAGCCTAACTGTGCGCGAATTCTGCGACGAGACACTGAGCGATTCGCCAGCACCCGGCGGCGGTTCCGTTGCGGCGCTGATGGGGGCGCTCGGCGTGTCGCTGGGCGGTATGGTCGCAAATCTCTCCGCGGGGAAGCGCGGATGGGACGATAAGCTCGAGTATTTCAGCGAGTGGGCGGTCAAGGCGCAGCAACTCAAAGACGAATTGTTGTCGCTGGTCGATGAAGATACAGCAGCGTTCAACAAAGTGATGGACGCATTTGGATTGCCCAGGGATTCAGTAGAAGAAAAGGCAGTGCGCGCAGCGGCGATTCAAGAAATGACAAAGCATGCGGCGGAGGTGCCGTTGAAAGTGATGCAGACTGCGGCCAAGTCTTACCAGTTGCTGTCGCAGATGGCTGACAGGGGAAATCCCGCTTCGGTTTCAGATGTTGGGGTAGGTGCGCTCGCGACGCGCGCCTGCATTGAAGGTGCGGCAATGAACGTTCGAATTAACCTAGGGCAGTTAAAGGATGAGAAATTCAAAACGAAATTGCTGCGAGAGCTTCAAGAAATCTCTGCAGATTCAGAGGTGCAATTCCGGAGAATAAAGGAAGTGGTGGAGAGCAAACTGGGTTGAATTCTTGAAGCGCCTCTGGAAATCTCATTCCGAGCGAAGTCGAGGAATCTTGGTGCAGTAATGTCAGGGGACGCCTCGGGATCTTGCGAGTCCGCTTCGTTGCGCTCAGAATGACCGCGGTCACCACGATGAGTTCACTAGCCGTTCTTCACATCTCCCAACTCGTGACCTTAGCCGGACGAGCGTGCCCGCGAATCGGTGCCGAAATGTCTGAACTCGCAGTTATTACCGACGGCGGAATGCTCATTCGCGCCGGCCAGATCGAGAGTGTCGGTCCGAGCGATAAAATCGAAGAGAATATTGGCGATGCCCAAATAGTGAATGCAGATGGACGTGTCGTGCTGCCGGGATTTGTGGATGCGCATACCCATCTGGTGTTCGCAGGAAATCGGCTCGACGATTTCGAACGCCGGGCACGAGGCGAAACGTACGAGCAGATTGCGAAAGCCGACGGGGGCATTTGGTCAACGGTTAAGAAAACGCGTGAAGCAAGCGACGTTGATCTGCTCGCGCAAGCAGAGAGACACGCCAAATGGTTCCTGCGGTGCGGGACTACAACCGTTGAAGCAAAGTCCGGATACGGGCTGACCTTTGAAGATGAATTAAAAATTCTCCGAGTCATGCAGCAACTCAAGAAGCAGCTGCCTTTGGAAGTCGTTCCGACGTTTCTTGGCGCGCATGCAGTTCCGCGGGAATTATCGCCGGATGACTATCTTGATGTTGTACTAACGGAAATGCTGCCTCGCGCGAGCGCAGAAAATTTGGCTGAATTCTGCGATGTCTTTTGCGAACGTGGGTATTTCAATATTGAACAGTCCAGAAGAATTTTGTCCGCCGCAAAACAGCTTGGGCTAGGTTTGCGTGGGCACGTCGATCAACTGACAAATTTCGGCGGCGCGCAATTGATGGCCGAATTGGGAGCGACGACTGCCGATCATCTGGAGCAAACGGATGGGCAGGGAATTGCTGTATTGAAACGTGCAAATGTGCAGGCGGTCTTGCTGCCCGGCTCAGTTTACGCGCTCGGATCGAGCCGTTATCCCCGCGCCCGTGAAATGGTCGAGGCCGGCATCGCCGTGGTGCTTGCGACTGATTTCAATCCTGGATCGTCGCCGACCCCGAGCATGCCGATGGTTCTTTCGCTCGCGTGTACACAAATGAAGATGTCTCCTGCTGAAGCCGTCACCGCATCAACGATCAATGCCGCTTACAGTCTTAATCGTGGTGGGAAGATTGGCTCCCTTGAGCGGGGCAAGATTGCTAATTTCGTGATCTTCGACTGCGAAGATTATCGGGAGTTGGCGTACTGGTTTGGAATCCCACAGACGCATTCCGTTTACATCAAAGGCGAAAGAGCCATCTGAGGTAACACCGGCATTCAGTCGATAAACCATTGCTTGGAAGTACAAAATAAAATGCGGCGGCGCTCACGGACCGAGTTACAGTGATTCTCAATGAAAGTTGAAGTGGAAAAGCAGCCCGGTTCCGTCGCGAAGCTGCAGATTGAATTGCCCGCCGAGGAAGTTGCGAAGGAATGGGATGCGATCGCCAGCAGTTTCGCGCGATTCGCGAAAATTCCCGGTTATCGCCCGGGCAAAGCGCCGCGTGCGGTGATCGACAAGAGATTTCGCAGGGAAATCCAGGACGAACTTACAAAGAAGCTGGTCTCCAGAAGCTATCACGAAGCGGTCGAACAAGAGCGCTTGCGGGTCGCTTCGCTCACTAATATCGAGGATATCCAGTTTGGTGAAGACAAGTCGATGCGTTTCCGCGCGACGCTGGTCACCGCGCCTGAATTTGAGCTTCCGGATTACAAGAACATTCCGGTGCAACTGCCGAACACAAGAATTTCTAACACAGAAGTCGAAGCGGCAGTCGAACGTTTGCGTGATCAAGCCGCCGATTTCACAGATGTTCCGGAGCGCGCACTGCAAATGGGCGATTTTGCGGTGCTTGATTTTGAGGGTTCGATAGAAAATAAGCCCATCAGCGAAATCGCGCCGCAAGCCAGCAAGAATCTCCACGGCGGTAAAAAATTCTGGTTGCACGTAGCGCCTGGAAATTTTCTGCCGAAATTTTCCGAGCAACTAATCGGGCAAAAACCCGGTGAAACGCGGCTGGTTATTGTCGATTTCCCCGACGAATTTCAAGTGAAGGAACTGGCCGGGAAGAAGGCGGATTATGCCGTCACGCTACGTGAAGTTAAGGAAAAGGTGTTACCACCGATGGACGACACGCTCGCGGCGAAACTGGCACCCGGCAAAACGCTGACCGAACTTCGGCAGATGATAGAGCGCGACCTTGAACACGCTAAGGAACATGATGCCGAACGCGCGAAGGAGGCGCAGATCGTGAGGTATTTGCATGAGCAGATCCAGTTCGATTTGCCTCAGGCTCTCCTGCAAAATGAAACACGCCGAGCGCTCGCCGAACTAGTTCAACGGAATAGGGAGCGGGGAGTCACCGATGAAATGCTGAAGGAGAAGGAAAAAGAATTAATCGAGGCCGCCGCGAGCATGGCGGCGCACCGGTTGAAAACAAACTTCATTTTGCATCGAATCGCAGAACGTGAGAAAACGGAGGTCACAAAGGAGGACCTTGATTCGCGTATCAAACAGGAGGCTGCGCGCTACGACATCTCGCCGGAAAAAATGCGCAAGGAATTGCAGCAGCGGAATGCGTTGGATGACGTCGCCGAGCAGCTTCTGCTGGGTAAGACTCTTGATTTCCTGAAGGCGAATGTTAGCATCGACGCAACGAAAGAACCCATCGTCGAAAAAGAATTATGAAGATGTCGGGCGAGAATGTTTCGCAGGTGTTAGTCCCGATGGTCGTAGAACAGACTGGCCGGGGTGAACGCAGCTACGATATTTACTCGCGGTTGCTGAAGGATCGGATTGTTTTTGTCGGTCAGATAGACGACCACATTGCGAATCTGGTGATCGCGCAATTGCTCTTTTTGCAAATGGAGGACGGCAAGAAGGACATCAATCTCTATATCAACTCGCCTGGTGGCGTAGTGACGGCTGGGCTCGCGATCTATGATACGATGCAGTTTCTGACATGCGACGTGGTCACCTATTGTATCGGAATGGCAGCGAGTATGGGTGCTGTTTTGCTTTGTGCGGGGACAAAGGGGAAACGGTTCGCATTACCGAATTCGGACATCATGATTCACCAGGTCCATGGTGGCGCGCAGGGCCAGGCGAGTGATGTAGAGCGTCAGGTCGATTACATGTTCAAACTCAAGAAGCGCATCATTCGCATCATCTCGCAGCACACTGGTAAATCGGAAGAGCAAGTTCGAATTGATTCAGACCGCGATTACTACATGTCGGCCGAAGAGGCCAAGGCATACGGCTTGGTGGATGAAGTGATTAAATCGCGTAAGGAAATAAAGTTGCTGGACGGCAGCACACCTCCGGACGGGCGGCTGGTGGAGGTCCCTGATGTAGTGCTAACGAGGAAAGGATAGACGACAATCCAGAGCATATGGCCCGCGCTTCGAATCTCACCATGTGCTCCTTCTGTGGCAAAAGCCACGCCGAGGTGCGAAAGCTCATCGCCGGACCTGGCGTTTACATCTGCGATAGCTGCATCAACGTTTGCAAGAGCATCCTCGATAAGGAACTCAACGAAGACGCCCGGCGTCAATCTTCAAATATTCGTGTACCGAAGCCGGCGGAAATTCGGCGCGCATTGGATCAATATGTGATTGGCCAGGACGTCGCGAAGAAGACGCTATCAGTGGCGGTGCATAATCACTACAAACGCGTCCTGCAAACTCCTGCGCCGACCGATTCGTCAACTGCGTTTCAAGCCGATCCACTCGCAGAGGTGGAGATCGAGAAAAGCAACATTTTGCTGATCGGCCCAACCGGCTCCGGTAAGACCTTGCTCGCCAAAACGCTAGCCAGGATCCTCGATGTGCCATTCTGCATCGCGGACGCGACGACTCTGACTGAAGCCGGTTACGTCGGCGAAGACGTTGAGAACATCATCCTGCGGCTGCTTCAAAATGCCGATTACGATGTCAAGCGCGCTGAGATTGGAATCGTTTACATTGACGAAATCGACAAGATCGGGCGCAAAACCGATAACGTAAGCATTACACGCGACGTATCCGGCGAAGGCGTGCAGCAAGCCCTGTTGAAGATTTTGGAAGGCAGCACCTGCAACGTTCCACCTCAGGGAGGCCGCAAACATCCGCATCAGGAATACATCCAGGTTAACACCGAAAAGATTCTGTTTATTTGCGGTGGCGCATTTATTGGACTGGACAAAATCATTCAAAAGCGGATCGGCCAAAAAGTCATGGGTTTTGGCAGCCCCACGCTCGAAGTGGAAGAAGCGCTGCGAAAACAGTCGGTCCGGCTCGTGGAACCAGAAGATTTGCTTGCGTTTGGAATGATACCTGAATTCATCGGGCGCCTGCCGGTTGTCAGTTCACTCGACGCGCTTACCGAAGATGAAATGGTGGCGATATTGACCGAAACAAGAAACGCGATGGTCAAGCAATACACGAAACTCTTCTCAATGGAAGGAGTCCGGCTGACGATTACCAAGGATGCATTGCGGGCGCTAGCGGCACAGGCCGTCACCAAAGGCACAGGTGCTCGTGCGCTCCGTTCAATGCTCGAGCGCATCATGCTCGACATCATGTATGATGTTCCAAGCAGGGAAGACATTGCCGAAGTCACGATCAACCGCGCGGTCGTTGAGGGCAAAAAGGTGCCCCTGATTCGAAAGAAACAGGACAAGTCTGCGGCTTGATTTTTTCGAAGCTGTCATTCTGAGCGACGCGAAAGAATCTCTGATCCGAGATGTTTCGTTTAACTCAACATGACAGGGCTTGTGTTTGAGATCTCCAGGATTGTGCGCTAGCCGTTCCGCGTTAATTAAGAAGACGATTATGCGGGCCACTGTGATCAACACTGGCACGG
>DASTMV010000126.1:0-104681 GCA_035713885.1 Candidatus Udaeobacter sp.
GGCAAGGTTTACCAAACGAAATTGACGCTCGGTCTGGATCGACGGGCGAAATTCAATACGGCGGATCGCAAAGCCCAATTCGATGCGGCGATGCGCGTCGTTAGGTTGTTTGGCGACGAAAGCGCGCTCATGGATCGAATTATCGCCTTGCGACAGGGTTTGGCCCAGAGTGGCGCTGCTTTTCCCGAGGGCGATCCGCTTCGCAAGAAGATCTCAGATTTCGACGGGAAAGTGGACGCGGTGCGAAAGAAAATCGTCGCCACGACAGAGGGTGGCGCAATCACCGGAGAGGAACGTTTGCGCGAGCACACCGATCAACTTTATGCCGCAATTCTCAGCTACGAAGGCAAACCAGCCGTCTACCAAATTGCTTATATCGACACGCTCAAACGCGAACTCGGTGACGTAACAAAAGAATTCGACCAACTGCTCGCCCACGATCTGCCCGCATTAAACGATTCGCTAAAATCGAAAGGCCAGCAGCCGCTTTTGCCGCCGCCGGCAAAAGTGGGTGGTAACGATGCGACATATGGCTCGGGCGCCGTTGCGGGCAGCGCCTCTCTACCGGCCGACTTTCGCATTGCATACTAAATTACAACAGCGCGGTAGAGCGATCGCCGGGCGCGCCGCTCGCACCCAAGAAGCATCTTTTCATTAGAAAAGGTTTCCGAGCTTGAGAGCCCTTTAAATACCAGTTGAGGTAAAAATGCGTTGACTGAGTTCGTCCGCTTTGCGCGATGACGAAAAGAGCGAGGCGCAAACATTTCTCATCAGAGGCTGAAGCATTGTGGCAGACCTTCCAGCCGAGGAAACGCGTCGCCGTTCCGAAGTGGAACGAAACTACATCGGATGTGCGGAGGCAATTTCAACTTGCGACTGGCTTAGCGATTTTCAGAAAAAAGCCGCAGTGCGGCATTACAGTCTTGCATCGAAGCCATTACTGGATGTGTCTCAACTCCAACGTATTTAGGGTGGGAATGTATACACGAATGCAAAATAGAATATTACGGAAGAAGTTTTCCTGCCATCCGATGAAGATTTGGCGCGCGCTCTTGCCTGGGCGACTCGCTGTTACTCAACGCGGTGGTACGCGATGTCCAAGGCCGCTGTCGCCGTTGTTTTTCATCACATCAGTCCCTATCGCCAGGCGCGCCTGAAAGGGTGACCGGCGAGTGAACGGGCTTCAGAAATTTGGGCGATGCAGCTATGGGCTCGCGACGCCTTCGATCAGGACCATGTTGGTCCGGGCGGTGCGATGGCGCATTTTGCGCGGCTCGCGGTATTCTTCGCAATTGAGCCACTGCTTGGCGCGCTCGGCAGATTCGAACTCGAGCACGACCAGGCGCTTTGGTTGCCAATTGCCCTCGAGGATCTCGGCTTTGCCGCCGCGCACAATATATTTCCCGCCGTACTTCTCCACGCTTGCGCCGGCAAGGTTCTTGTATTTTTCGTATCCAATCGGATCGAGGATCTCAATTTCAACAATGATGTAAGCGGGCATGGCTATCGGCTGGTTAAAAGGTTGAAGGATTGAAGCGGTGAAATTATCCGCCGTTGTGGCTGCGGTCTTTTGCGGCTAGTTCGGGGATTTTTCTCCGTCGGCGAAGTCGCAGCCAGTTGTTCCAGGTTTTGCGCAAACTATCTCGGGGGGTCTGATATTGCTGATTCAGTTCGTTGCTCTTGACGATCTGCGCCAGAATTCCTTTTACGGAAAAATCGTCGGTGTTAACGATTGTGTAAGCGGTGCCGACCGCTGCGGCATGATGCGCGTCACTGGCGGCAGTCATCGGCAAACCTCGAATCTGGGCGTATTTGAAGGCATAACGGTTGTAACGGCGGAGCGTGGTTGCCGCGTTAAAAACCTCGATCGCGTCCACCGGGAGCGTCTCCAGAGTTGTGAACCGGATTCCGGCCCGGAACAAGTCATAAGGATGCGGAGGAATGGCGAGCCCGCCGCGCTGATGAATGATGTCGCAGACTTCGCGGGCCGGTTTCCCTTTCAGGTAAGGCAGCTCGGCGCCAATACAAAGCAGGTGGCCATCGGCAGTGGTCACTTCGACTCCCGGAAGAACAAGAAAATCGTTCACGGGCAATCCATCCAATCGCATCAAGCCCTTCTCGAGCAAGTAATTGACAGCGTCGCAAGTGTTATGATCGGTAATGGCAATACCGTTCAAACCCTTGGCGCGCGCTGCCGAGATCAAATCTTCCGGACTGGAAATGCCGTCGCCGGAAAAAAACGAATGCGTATGCAGATCGACGTTAAAGGGCATGGCACATGACCAATTAAGATCGTAAAACAGTTAAGGTTAAAAAGAAGATGTGCTTTGGCACTTCTCACCCATTTAACGCTTCAAGCTTTCAACTTTTGAATTAAACCAGCTGTTCAACAAAAATGCCCTCCTCGATGTCGCTCTCATTGTGAATACGATTGAACTGATGGTCGTAGAGGCGACGATAATATCCGGATTTGTTGAGCAACTCCACATGCGTCCCAACTTCCTTGATGCGGCCGGAATCCATCACAATGATCTGGTCGGCGGACAATACAGTCGAGAGCCTGTGGGCGATGGCGATCACTGTGCGCCCCGCAGCGAGTTTGGCCAGCGCCTTTTGTATCTGCTGTTCGGATTCAGAATCCAGTGATGAGGTCGCTTCATCGAGCAAAAGAATTGGCGCGTTCTTCAGAATAGCCCGAGCTATCGCGAGACGTTGCTGCTGGCCGCCGGACAGGAGACAGCCTTTGTCTCCAATCACAGTGTCGTAGCCCTTTGGCTGCGCCATAATGAAGTCGTCGGCGTAAGCTGCTCTTGCTGCCTCGCGGACTTCCTCCGATGTGGCATTCAGTCGGCCGAACTGAATGTTGCTGAGTATCGTATCGTGAAACAGGAATGTCTCCTGGCTGACGAGTCCAATCTGTTCGCGTAATGATTTTTGAGTGATCGAGCGCAGATCGCAGCCATCAATCTTAACAGCACCGGAAGTTGGGTCGTACAAGCGAAGGATCAGCGACAGAATCGTGCTTTTGCCGGCGCCGCTGGCTCCCACTAGCGCGTAGGTTTTCCCAGGGTCAATTCGCAGGCTTAAGTTAGTGATGGCATCTCGAGCGGTGTTTGCATAGCGAAACGTGACATTTTCAAAATCAATCCTTCCCTGTGAAGAATGGAGCGCAATAGCATCTTTCGTGTCGCTCACAGTGGGCTCCGAATCGAGAAGGGAAAAAATCGCTGTCGTCGCGGCGATGGAATTCTGCATCACAATTTGAATTCTACTGAGTGTTTTGATCGGGTCGTACAGAATGAAGATTCCGGTGATTAGTCCGAAAAATCGACCGACAGTCAGGTTCGCAACGAAGACATAAAGCAGCGCCAAGCCCACTCCAACAGCCGCAATTGTTTCTACTAATGGGCCCGTGATTTCTGTCGCACGGATGATACGCATCATCTGCGAGAACTGCTGTTGATTGCTCTGCTTGAACGCCTTTTCCTGGTGCGCCTCACGCGCAAAGGACTTGATCACCCGAATGCCAGCGAAGGTCTCTTGCATGGTTACGACCATGTCGCCCATGCCTTGAAACTGACCGCGCAGCGCCTTTCGGGCCCGACCCCCATAGACGCGAAGCGGTATTAAACACGTTGGAAAGAGAATGAGTGTTACTAGAGTGAATTTCCAATCCATCAAAAGCAGCACACTGATTGCGCCTATAATTGCCACCGGTTGTTTGAAAACATCGGCGCTGACAGCGGTCAAAGCCATCTGCACTACGCGGGTCTCATTGGTAATTCGCGAGATCAGGAGCCCGGAGCGCATCTTATTAAAGAAATCCATCGAGAGATGAAGCATCTTGTTGAAAAGCTGGCCGCGGATATCGGTGACCACCTTGTTGCTCACCCACTGCATGCAGTAGGTGTTTCCATAGGAACAGAGGCTGCGCAGTGTCATGATTGCCGGAATGGCAAGGCAGATCAGAACGATAGAATTGATCTTGGGCCCGCTATCCAAAGCGGCGAGATTCGAGCGTAGTGCTGCAGCGCTTGGGTTAGGAGCTGCGCCGCGGAAAATCGTGTTCGCCACACGACCAACTGCTAATGGAAAAAGCGAGTTGACCCCGCCGTACGCAAAGCCCAACAGCAATCCGGCAATGAAACGCACCTTGTACGGCTTGATATAGCTGTAGAGCCGCCGGTACGGTCCGGCGGCCGCACGTAACGTTTGCCAGATGGACTGTTTTTTCTTACCCCGTTTTTTGCTGCTCATGAGGTTTGCGCTGCCGCGCGATTCGGCAGCAGCGATTCCATAGCATTGATCACGGCCTCCGTCGAGACTTCGCTCATCGCAAAGCGCGGCAGAACGGGGACGAAATGGCTCATTGGTGTGCCTGATTTACCTTGCAAAATTAGCGCTGGACTTTTTCTGGGCCTCCAGTGAAACGGGTTTGTCGGCCCGAACAGGATCACCTGTGGCGTGTGTGTGGCCGCTGCCAAATGCACGGGGGCCGAATCGACCGTCACCAGCAATTGCGCCTGCTCAATCAAAGCGGTCAGCGTAAGCAAATCTGTTTTTCCAGAGAGATCGATGATTCTTTTGTGTGTGCGCTTCGTAATTGCCGCGACGTGCGCTCGTTCTTCAGCGGACGCCCCGCTGGTCAAGAGCAGATCGAATTCCTTGTTGTAGCTGAACCGCTCAATTACCTCAGCCCAGCGCTCGGGTTCCCAAAGCTTTTCGCGGCGAGCCGAGCCGGGATGAAGAATCAGGTACGATCGCATGATTTTCAAATCCTGACGAAGCGCATCAGCCTTTTCGTGTGCTGTTTGGGGCAGGTTTAGGTGTGGATTCGAGCAAACAGCGCGTACGCCGAGCGGTTCCAGCAATGCCAGATGGTAATCAATTGTGTGCAGGTCCCGCACGCGGACAGCAACGAGATCGGTGTAAAGACGGGCGCGTGTTTTCGATTGGTCCCGTACCCGGTAAGAAGCGACGCGTCTGTTTGCGGTGGAGAGAAACGTAAGGAGCGCAGAGCGATCATTGCGCGTGAAATCAATGCAGTAGTCAAATCTCTTGCCTGTTACAGAAAAGAAAGAGCCGATATCGCGCAGGTTTCGGCGTGCGACCACGGTCCGGTCCACATCGGCGATGGCAGGCAGCAAGTCGGCGCATTCTTTCGAAACTGCGAGCGTCACTTGTGCGTCAGGAAAACTCTGGCGCAAGGCAGCGATCGCCGGAGTCGTCAGAATCAGGTCCCCGATTCGCTTGAGTTGAAGGAGCAGAATTTTCACAGGGGAGTTTATTGCGGCGCCTCTGTCCGAGTACCGAAACAGCCGGTTAAACGGGGCCGCTACGGTGAAATCATCGCGCCATGCGCATTGCGGTCTCGTACGCCTCCAGCAATCGCGTTCGAAAATGGTCCCATGTGAAGTTTTGGACCACGCGAGTTCGCGCTGCGGCACCCATTTTCTGCACGATCTCAGGATGCAGGTACAGGTACTCCAGCGCTGCTGCGATCGCATTCACGTCTCCCGGTTTCACGATAATGCCCTCAACACCATCGCGGACTACATCGCCTGCCTCTCGAGTCGTGATTTGTGGCAATGCGCATGCTGCGGCTTCATAGGTCACCTTGGCGCTTCCTTCCCATTGCGACGGAAATAAGTGAATCGTTCCCTCGTTGAGATAACTCTCTGGATCAGGTACAAACCCGACCACGCGAATATTGTCGCGCCAAAACTCCTGTAAAAATGGCTTCGCTTCGTCGTGCACGAAACCGATCAGCCATAGCTCGGCATCGCGGAGATTGAGTCGGTGCCACGCTTCGAGGACGTGTTGAATCCCTTTTCGTTTGATTAATGCGCCGGCAAATAAAGCGCGAAACTTCTGCGGGCGCGGACCCGGCTTAAAGCGTTCCGTGTCCACTCCGCGCGGGAGATAAAACAGTTTTTCCTCTGGAAAACCTCGGACGCGAAAGGTCTTGGCTGCCTTTTCAGATAAGACCAATAAAAGATCGGCGAGTTCGTACTCCTGTATGAACCGCCTCCGCTGAAGCACGAGCCGGTTTTTCCATCTGTCAAAGGTTGAACCATGCTCTGTTGGCTCGGACACTTTCGCCCGCGCGACCTTCTCTTTACCCCCATCCCGGTGCCAGGTCGGGATCTCAACGATGGATGCGATGCCGCGTTGTTTTGCTACTCTCAACGAGCGTAAACAATCGCCCGACCAGCTATGAAAGAGATCGTACCGGCCGGTTGCGAGCTGTCGGGAAGCGATCCAGTCGAGATACTTCTTCTTCGCGCCGTAATAGTAAGGCCGCTCCAGGAATGAGATCAGACGCACTGGATGCCATCGCAAGGAGTAAATCAACGAACGAGGGATTTCCCTTTGCCGGTTATCATACGCTATTGCCTTGCCGAGAAAACCTCCGTGGTACGATGCGCGCAATGTTTCAAATGCATCCGTGTCCAGGCCAGAACCCCCGATCCGGGCAAAGATCGAATAGAGCAACCGTCTCGGTAACCTGTGCGCCACAGGTGTTGGGCAGACTACTGGCGGAGGAGGGTTTAGGGTTTCACCCAGCATGGGCTACTATTATTCTGGCGAATATAAGCAAGTAAAGTTGTCATTCCGCCCCGAAGCGAAGCGAAGTCGAGGAATCCCGTGGTACGACCGAAGTTGAATGCGACCGGATTCCTCGACCTCGTTGGGCATGATTAACAAACTTAGAGTTGTTCTGGTCCGCCGCGGCTATTCGCCTAGCGGAGGCGCGGAAGCATACTTAAAACGCCTTGCGCATGGGCTCGTAGAGGCCGGACACGAGGTTCAGCTTATTACCACCGAAGACTGGCCGGATGAGCAATGGCCATTCGCATCGGTTAGCCGTCTTAGGACGAAAACAGTAATTGGGTTTGCGGATGAACTGGAACAAATTCGACCTCAGCTTCGCTGCGATGTCCTGGTCAGTCTCGATCGCGTCTGGAGCTGTGATGTTTACCGCGCCGGCGATGGCGTGCATCGCGCATGGCTTGCTCGAAGGAGAAAATTCGAGATTCCTTTAAAGCAGTTTGTGCGCGCCGGCGGCCGGAAGCATCGCGAACTGTTGCAGTTGGAGGAATCTCTTTTTGGTGGGCGCAAGGCGGGACACGTGATTGCGGCTTCACAAATGGTCATAAACGAAATCACCGAACTTTATTCCTACCCGACGGAGAGGATTGACTTCGTGCGTAATGGCGTTCCGCTCGATAAATTCCGATTTGATCCGGATCTGCGTGAAAAATCGCGTACAGAGTTGAATCTGAAGCCCGACCAAATTGCACTCCTGTTTGTGGGTTCGGGTTGGGAGCGCAAAGGCTTGCTGTTTGCAATCGAATCGATGGCCATTTGTAAGAATCGAAAACTCCGCCTCGTCGTTGCCGGGCGCGGAAATACAAGACCGTACAAGACGAATCGCTTCCTGTTCTGGCGAGAAGACCCGATCCGCTTTGTCGGCGAGCTTGGAGATCTTAGGTCTGTTTACACCGCTGCGGACATTTTTATTTTGCCGACAATTTACGATCCGTTCTCCAACGCCTGCCTCGAAGCGCTGGCCTGTGGCTTACCGGTGATCACAACGCGTTGCAACGGATTCAGCGAAATCATTGCAGACAGCGTCAATGGCTCAGTCATCGACAGCCCGTCAAACCTAACTGGCTTGCGCGACGCAATTCGCTTCTGGTCAGATCCCTCGCGACGCGATAAGGCGCGACGCGCGAACACCGAGCGCGCGTCGCAGTTCGATATTTCAAAAAACGTTGAGCAAACGTTCGACGTTCTAACTCGCGTTTCTCCCAAGTAGGGAACGTTTTCCGGGTGCGCTAACCGGCCAATGCGGCATCCGCGTTTGGAAAAATCTTGAAGACCTGATCAAGACGCGAGATTTCGAAAATTGAGCGCACGGTTTCCTGTAATCCAGCGAGCGCAAATTTGCCTCCGTAAGTTTCCACTTTCTGCATCGCCTCAATCAGCGCGGCCAGCCCCGCGCTATCGATGTAACTGACGTCAGAAAGATCGACTACCATATGCTCGGGTTTTTTATCGATCATTTCATTCAGCGATGCTGTGACGGAAGGGGAGACGTGCAGATCAATTTCGCCCTTGAGCGCCAGGACGTTTGAATCGGTTTGATGCGGCATTGAACTGGACGAGGAGGTTTCTTCCTTCATATGTTTCTGCAATTCGTTAGTCGCTTACCATCCGAGCGTTTCGATTACTGTTTCCACCTTCGACAGATCATCAATTAAAAAATCTGGTTGGTGTTTTGCAAGCTGATCCCGGCTCCATCTGCCAGTTGCGACCGCGATCGTCCGTGCGCCGAGAGCTTTTCCACAAGAGATGTCTCGCGGCGTGTCACCAATGACGTCGATCTCGGACGCCGCGAACTCGCGCCCATGCTTCTCCTTTGCTCGAGCCCGAGCGAAGTGGCCCAGCTCGTTGCGATCGCGATGATCGTCAGCAAAGGCGCCAAACTCAAAAAAATGCCAGACGCCATAGTGCTCTAGCTTTAGCCGTGCTCCGCGAGAAACATTTCCTGTGAGGAGCGCTAGAACGACATGCGGCCGCAACTTAAGCCGCTGAAGCAACTCCAATACCCCAGGCATCAGTTTACCTTTCCGGCGCGGCAGTTCCCGTGAGAGAAAGTGCACGTAGCTGTCCAAAAATGCGCTCACATTTTCATGAGTGGCAGGAATTCTGTGCTTGCTAAGAATGCTTAGTACGATTCCCGAATCCGTCATGCCTGCGATCTCGATGTCACCCAAATTATCATCAATACCAAATCGCTCCTTGAAGGCGGTTATGAGCGCCTGAACACCCGCGCCTCCGGAATGGATCAACGTGCCGTCGATGTCGAAAAGCAGCAGACGTGTTTTTGCCTCTGCCGGTTCGGAATTATGGGACGAAAAAGACACAACTGAGATGAGAAATTCAAAGGCTTGGCGCGTGCATCATAACAACCGCGATCATGCTCGCGAGAAAAGAGAGCAGGGCGATTGCCAGCCCGATGAAAATTGCTTTGCGAACCGGATCGTTCTGCTGTTTCGGGCTTCGAAATGGAGTGGAGCCGAGTTTTGGCATGACGGCTATCTTAATCGAATGCTTCGGACGGACAAATGCCGCATGGCGTGCCAATTGACCGCACGCAGGCGCACCAGCATAGTGCCGCTCTCATGGGGATTGAGTTGACGCGTAATTTTTGCATCATCGCGCACATCGATCACGGCAAGACGACTCTGTCGGATCGGCTGCTCGAGCGCACGGGCACAATCCAGGAGCGCGAAAGGCAGGACCAGCTTCTTGACTCGATGGACCTCGAACGGGAGCGCGGAATCACAATCAAGGCGCATCCAGTGGCGATGCGTTACACCAGCAAGTCAGGGAAAAACTATCGACTTAATCTCTTGGATACCCCTGGCCACGTTGATTTTGCCTATGAAGTATCACGCAGTCTCGCTGCATGCGAGGGGGCGCTTTTGGTGATCGACGCGGCCCAGGGCGTTGAAGCGCAAACAGTGGCGAACGTTCATCTCGCCCACAAACAGGGGCTGACAATCCTTCCAATCATCAACAAAATCGATTTGCCGAATGCGGATGTCACTTCGGTGCAGAGGCAATTGGAAGAAATCCTGGCGATTCCTGCGGAGGAAGCGATCCAGGCAAGCGCCAAGCTGGGGATTGGCATTGATGAAATTCTCGAGGCAATTGTAACGCGGATTCCGCCACCGCAAACCCCGCCCGACGATACATTGCGGGCGCTTGTCTTCGATTCAGTGTTTGATGTTTATCGCGGTGTCGTTGGCTATGTGCGTGTCGTTTCCGGAACGATGGAACCGCATCACCCGATCATGTTGATGAGCAACGCCGCGCGATACGAGATCAAAGAGGTGGGCGTGTTTACTCCAAAGATGCGCGTACAGGAACGGTTGAATCCGGGGGATGTTGGTTATTTCATCGCCAACATCAAGTCAACCGCCGACATGAAGATCGGCGACACAATCACCGACCAGCGTCATTCTGCGCGCCAGCCGCTACCCGGTTTTCAGGAAATTCATCCAATGGTGTTCAGCGGGATTTATCCGATTAATACGGGCGACTTCGAACATTTGAAAACTGCTATTGGAAAGCTGCGCTTGAATGATCCGGCGTTTGTCTATCAACCCGAGAGTTCCGTTGCGCTCGGGTTCGGTTTTCGCTGCGGATTTCTTGGATTGCTTCATATGGAGATCATCCAGGAACGCCTCCGGCGCGAATACAACATGGATATCATCGCCACGAGTCCAAGCGTCATTTACGAGATTCTCACTACCCGAGGAGAAAAATTGTCAATCGACAACCCGGCGCATCTTCCGAACCCGAGCATGATCCAGGAAATCCGGGAACCGATCGTAAAGGCGTACGTGCTTTGCCCGAACGAAAACATCGGTGATATTCTGCAACTAATTCTGGAGAAGCGTGGCCAGATGGAGCGAACCGAATCCCTCGATGTGCGCCGCGTGATGTTGCACTGCGAAGTGCCGCTCAACGAAATTCTGGTGGATTTTAATGATAAGATCAAAAGCATCACCCGGGGCTATGGTTCCATGGATTACGAGCACGCCGGTTACCGAGCGGCGAAACTGGTGAAGCTGGACCTGCTCGTGAATGGCGAGCCGGTTGATGCATTTTCGACCATCGTGCACAAGGACCGCGCCGAGGCTAGGGGACGGCAACTCGCGGCCAAATTGAAGGAAGTAATCCCGCGCCAACTGTACGCGGTGGCGATTCAAGCGGCCATCGGCGGCAAAATTATTGCCCGCGAGACGGTTTCAGCTTTACGAAAAAATGTGACCGCGAAATGCTACGGTGGCGATATCACCCGTAAACGGAAATTGCTGGAGAAACAAAAGGAAGGAAAAAAACGGATGAAAAGCATCGGGAAGATCAATATTCCGCAGGAAGCATTCATCGAGGTGCTCAAGGCGCAATGAACAAATGTAATCCGTCAAGCCCTCACAAGGCTGCATCGGGCTCCCGATGGACCGATTCAACGCTTTAACGTGGCGGAGCCATTCCTCTATTAGTTATGTTCACACCGCGTCACATTAAACACAGCCGGCTGCTTCTGCGGCACGCAAGAAAGTATGTGCGTTACAAGCACGACGTGCTCAGCACTGCGGACCGGGAACAAATCGTCGGGGAAACGCAGGGACTTCGCGTTGCCTTACGCGGGAGGGAGCGCGACAAAATTCATAGCGCGGCTGCAACGCTTGACAAAACGCTTCACAAATTGACGCCGGTGACCTGGGAGTCCCATTGGCGAGAGAACTGCGAAGTGATCTTGGTGGCGATCGTCATTGCAATCGGGATTCGTTCGTATTTTCTGCAGCCGTTCAAGATTCCCACCGGCTCCATGCAGCCAACCTTAAATGGCATCATTGGTCATCCGAGCACTGAACCTCCTCCAAATATTCTGCGACAAATAGTGGAGTTCGTCGGCCAGGGCCGCAATTACATCAACGTAGTCTCGCGTGAGGACGACCAGGTTTTTGAAATTGTGCCGAGGAAAGTTGCGTTCTTTTTCACTTTTTCGCGATTAGTCTGCGAGCGGCAGAGCTTTCTCGTATACGCGCCGCCAGACACACTCCGTCAGGATTTTAACGTGTTTCCGGGTCGGCTTTATCATCGAGGCGAAATTATTGCCAGAGGCGCGATCGATACGGGTGATCAGGTCTTTGTAGATAAGTTCAGCTACAACTTTGTTAAACCGCGCAACGGGGATGTTTTTGTTTTCAGGACAAATAACATTCCGGGCATTCACGAGGATCCCGTCGCCGGTGCGCCTTTTTATATTAAACGGTTAGCCGGGATACCGAGAGATACGCTGCGCATTGATCCACCTTTTTTGTACATCAACGGACGAAAAGCACAGGGCTACGGATTCGAGCGCGTGATGTCTGCAAGACCGCCTTATCGCGGTTATGGACCGGGCCGTGATTTCCTTTCGAAACCTGATCAGACGTTCACCGTTCCTCCCAATGGCTATTTCGCGCTTGGTGACAACAGTTATAACAGCTTTGACAGCCGGTATTGGGGAGTAGTGCCGGCGGAAAATCTAGTTGGCCGCGGCTTGTTTGTTTACTGGCCGTTCTACCCCCACTGGGGAGTTATTCGTTAGGCTGATGATCCAGTGTTGGAGTAATGTTCTGATTCCCATTACTCCCTCGCTTAAATGCTGCATTACTCCAGCTCCAATTCTAGCCGAGGTGTGGCAAGCTGCGCCCAGTATCTACGGTTGGGTGGGGCTTTGCGGCGGGTATGTACTGCTGATGCTGTTTGCCCCAGTGCGACGAGCACTTGGTGACGGACTTCACTGCCTAGGACGTTACCAACGCATCTGGATCGTTTTTGCGGTCTTGGGGTTCGGTTATTTCATCTTTCAGTTTGTCACTTTTACGCCGGTCCGAACATGGGCCGACTTGGAGCTCAGCCAGATCACTTCCTTGCCGCAGTGGTCCTGGCCGCGACTCAGCGAGACATGGAAAGAAACCTTGTTACCTGCAGTGGAAGGTGTAGCGGGGATTTTCGATAACGCGACGACTACCTATCCGCTCTCAGTTTTCGCCGCAGTCCTGATGATTGTGAACTGGCGCGGACTGCACGGCGCGTTGGTGCGTGCATTGCGACGCCGATATGGTTTTTGGGGTTATCCCGTTTATCTCATTCTGCTGCTGAGCGCTTTGGCATCGCTTCTGAAGCCAATTGTATTCTGGAAGTTACCACAATGGAGCGGGGCTTTGCCCGCAGCCGGTCTGCTACGGATTTCAGCTACCGTAGATGCGACAGCATTTATCTTTGAATATCTCTTAGGCGTTTATATCCAGGTGTATCTCATAACTGTTTGTCTCGCATGGACGAAGGGCCTCAGCTTTGAAGAAGGGGAACTGTTCCGGTTCGCGATGCGGCGGTTTAGTTATGTTTTGGAATGGGCAGGCATTGTAGTTGCAGTCAGCACGTTGATCGTCCGATTACCGCTGGTGCTTGCTTACTTCACGAATATACCCGGCGTACTCGATTATCTCCGCATTGCGCGGGTTCTTATGAGCGCATTGATTATCGTGTTTTGTTCGGTCCAAATCTCCCTGGCGCTTCACAACGAAACCTTGATCGAAGCCATGCGGGCGCACCTGTTTTTTGTCCGAAAAAATGCCGGGCGGCTCGTTTGGTTTCTCGTAATTTGCGGCATCCATTTTTACGGAGTCATGCTTTGCGACGGCGTCCTGCGGGGTGCAATTGCCGATCGATTGGGCGCGCTTTTCCTTTGGAGCGCAAGTTTTGCGTGCCTTAGAGGCCTGATCATTGGCTGGCTGTTGGCTTCATGGGTCTGCCTGTTTCGTCAATGTGAAACCGGCCGGATTCATCAGGAAAGATGGATTCAATATTGAGACGCGAACCTGAATGAAGGCAACTGCGAGTGCGATAACCATCACGCGTCAAAGCAAGTCGAATTTAGCCCTGGCATTTGTTTCGTTAGACCGCGAACGCAAGCGAGACATCACCATTTTCTATGCGTTCTGTCGTGTGGTTGATGACATTGCCGACTCGCAGGAACTAAGCGTGACTGATAAACGACGGCGTCTGGCGAGATGGCGTCAAATGCTTCGCGCCACGGTCCCGGATGAGCCGCCGCTGGCCATGGATGTGCGGCAGTTGATGCAAAAGTATTCGCTACCCGCCGACATGCTGGAGGAAATCATTGCCGGAGTGGAGATGGATCTAAGCCACCTGCGATATTCCACGTTCGAAGATCTTCGCGTCTATTGTTACCGGGTCGCCAGCGCAGTCGGATTGGTCAGTATCGAGATTTTCGGGTATCGGAATCCAAGCTGTCGTCAGTACGCGGTCGAACTTGGGCTTGCGTTGCAAACCACCAACATCATTCGCGACGTGTGGAAGGATTTTCAGGCCGGACGCATTTACCTTCCGCTGGAGGATCTGGCGCGGTTTCATTACTCTGAAGCGGAGCTAGCAAATCGAAAATACGATCAGCGCTTCGTTCAGCTGATGCGGTTTGAAGCGGCGCGAGCGCGTGAATTTTTCGCGCGTGCTGCGGCTGTGCTCCCGTCTGAAGATCGACGTGCAATGGCTCCTGCGGAGCTAATGGGATCGATCTACCGAGCCCTGCTTCGAAGGATTGAACTGGACAAGTTCCGAGTCTTTGAAAAAGAATACCACCTGAGCAATCTGGAGAAGGCAGGTCGGATTATGGCGCAGTTGTTCAAATCTTTTTTGAATTTGCCGCGCTGAGCATCCGTCTGAGTTCCTGGCTGCGAAATCTTTACCGAGGATCAAGTATGAACACAAAATTCATGAAAATCATCACAGCAGTTGTAACCGCGGTCTTTTTGCTTGGCATCACGGCTTATGCGCAACAAAGGGATGCGTTTGATACCCGAACGTCGCACCCTGTAATGGAGGCCACGGGAATCACGAAAGAAGACGCTATGAAGAAGTATCCGCCAAAAAATGGGGCTTATCCGCCTGGAAACCGGAACCCGCATGATGCTTCAGGAGTGGTGAGCAGCCCATATCCCCCGTACCAACAGTATGACTGCTCAAAGGTTAACCACGGCGGACTGGTGCTCGATGTACGGGCGAAAAAAGTATTTATATATCCCTGACATCTTCCTTCGAGGGAAACCCCTCTCTTGAGCCTTCTGCCGCAACATCTGCGGGGCGGCGCAGTTCAATGTCGTAAGCCAAAGCGGATCATGCGAACGACGATTTGTATCGCTGGCTCGGTTATTGCATTAAGCTGTTGCCTGCTGACGTCATGTGACACGCCCGTTGGGCAGGGCGCAGCATGGGGTGCCGCCACCGGCGCGATCATCGGTGCTGCGGCAACCGGTAATGTGCGCGCCGCCTCAATAGGCGCAGCCGCGGGAGCCGCTGCTGGCGCCTTAAGCGGCAAAATTATTCAGGAGAACCAGGCTGCTCAGTACGGGCCGCCGCCCCCGGGTGGATTTCCTTTCGCGCGCTGGGCAGGCAGCCCCGGCCTTTATTACAGTCCCTACACGGGACGCGTGTACGATCTTCGCGGTGTCCCGCCCGGTGGACTTACTCGCGATGTCGATACGGGTCGGCTTTTCCGCAGGCCGTGACGAATGACATGACGGCTGCGTAAGCCGTGGCTCTCGTGGGCGGATCGATTTATGCCTTCGCTCTTTCGGCTTGCCGCTGGAGCGTGTCCACCATCGCTCGCGCTTCGTTTGTCATCCTGATTAATTCCGGCCATGCGCGATGATAATTTTCGCCAGGCAATTTATGCGTCGCATCGAATCCGATGTGGGAACCGATGTTCTGCTCGCTCGGCGCATGGTCGAGTGAGTCGCTCGGGTTCTTGATGATTGTTGTGTCCCGCGCGGGATCGGTGTTCGCGCACAATCGGAAAAGCACTTCGCTTGTGTTGTGCACATCACAGTCTTCGTCCACTGCGACGATGTACTTGCTGAACATCATTTGCCCCATACCCCAGAGACCATGCATTACTTTGAAAGCCTGATATGGATATTGCTTTCGGATGCTTACAAAAACCAGATTGTGAAAGACGCCTTCGGGCGGCAAAGTCATGTCCACAACTTCCGGGAAATTCATTTTGAATACCGGTAAAAGAATCCTAACCGAGGCGTCACCGAGGTAAAAATCTTCCATCGGCGGTTTACCTACGATGGTCGTCGGGTAAATCGCGTCACGTCTGTGCGTCACTGCGGTCAAATGGAAAACGGGGTAGTCCTCAATCGCAGTGTAAAACCCGGTATGATCACCAAATGGTCCTTCCGGGTGCATCTCCCCAGGCTGCACATAACCTTCCAGAACGAAATCAACATCTGCCGGCACCTCCAGACTAATGGTTTTGCAGCGAACCAGTTCGATTGATTTTCTGCGCAAAAACCCGGCAAACAACAGTTCGTCCAAACCGTCGGGCAACGGCGCGGTGGCAGCGAATGTGTAAACCGGGTCGCCGCCGAGGGTAACGGCGACGGGCATGCGCTCACCGCGCTGGTAGTAGATTTTGCCGTGGCGTGCACCGACCTTGTGAACTTGCCAATGCATTCCGGTTGTGCGCTCGTCATACACTTGCATACGGTAAATGCCCACGTTGCGCGCACCGGTTTCTGGATCGCGGGTGTGCACATTTGGCAGCGTGATGAAACGTCCGCCGTCTTTTGGCCAGCATTTGAGGATCGGCAGATCGCCTAACGAAAACCCGTTGCCACTGTCGCTTAGGTGCACCACTTCCTGGCATGGCGCGTCACGTACTGATTTCGGTCGTGTGTGAAGCAGATGAAGTCCCTGCTTAAGTAGATTCCAGCCTTCTCGCAAATCCGTAGGCGGCTTTGCCTTAAGCATAAGTTGGATCTCACGGGCGACGTCTTCGACATCCGAAACCTGTAATGCCATAGCCATGCGGCCGCGTGATCCCAGGGCGTTGATGGCGAGAGGGAATTCTGATTTTTTCCCATTCGTCATTGGTTGCTCGAATAACAAAGCCTTTCCGCCTCCAGGCGATTTCATTTCGCGGTCGGCCCATTCAGCAATCAGCAGGTCGGTATCGACGGGGATTGTAACGCGTTTCAGTTCGCCTGCTTTGTCGAGAGCATCGAGAAATTGTCGAGATGAGCGATAAGCCATGTTCAGACCTGCAGCAATGCTCGCCCGTTACGCGGCAAATGCGACAGAATTTTCGACCGGTTCTTACCGCGATGCCATGTACTGGAATGACACAACTCTACCTCTGGCGAGAGTGACCACCTTGCCGGGGTACGGGATACTCGGCGGGATATATGAATAAAAGAATGGATCGTAGAAGGGATCTCCGAAGAAAGTCCAGGGTCCACCTGGTCCATATCCCGGATAGTACGGGTACGTTGCATAGTAAACGTAAACCCAGGTCTCTGTCAGACCACCGCCCATGTTACCCACAATTTTTTGATCGGGCGAACCCCACGCCAGCCACACAGCCGTTCGCGACATACCAATTCGTAGTTGTCCTTGGGCTGTCAACGCCTGGTCTCGGTGGGAAAGACTTTGGTAAAGGTCTGGGCGATCAGAAATTCGTGTTTGCGGTGTTGAACAACTGGCGACAAAGATCGCGACGGTCGCAAGACCAAGCGTCGACGCATGAACAATAAACGTCATGCCGTGAGAAAATCATAACGGCTAGGAATTTGGCAAGCCAAACCGCGCTTTAACCGCATGTCAGCGCTGGTAACCGAATTGCAATGATGTTACAGCGGCGGTGGCGACGGCACGTATTGGAAGAATATAACTTTGCCGTCTGAAAAAGTGGCGCCTTTAGAGGCGTAAGGGAACTTTGGCGGAATGTACGACCAATCGAATGGACCGTAATAATAAGGGGCACCATAGCTGGGAGGTGTTTGGTAACGCAGATAGAGCCATGTTTCGGTGGGACGATCACCCATATTGTCTGGAATCTTCTGGTCGGGTGTTCCCCAAGCCAACCACACCGCATCCATGCTCATACCCGCACGAATTTGTCCTTGGCTTACCAATACCTGGTCCCGCCCGGAGAGATGCTGATACATTTCCAGGTGTTGCGAAATTCGCGTCTCGGTGGTTGCACAACCACCGAAAAGCAACAGCCATGCTGCTATCCCCGATGTCAGCGCGGCGATCAAAACTCGACGCTGCATAACATGACGAGCATACGTCGCAGCTGGATCGAGTCAATTGATGCAGCTGGTTGATTCATCAGCGCATTCTCGGTAACGTGCCGCGGGATGCAGGATCGTCATGGCCATAGGATCTCTTATCTGCGCGTTTCTATTACGGATCGTTGTAACGAGCGCTGCACCTACTGCATTCCACAGGAGTTACAGGAATGGTTGCCGCGCGAGGAAATCTTGAGCTACGAAGAAACGCTGCGGCTCATTCGCATCGCGGCAGAGCTCGGCGTCTCAAAGGTACGAATCACCGGTGGCGAACCGCTGACGCGTCGCGACGTGGTGGCATTCGTTAGGCAAATTCCTGAGATCCCCGGGATCAGGGACATAGGGCTTTCGACTAATGGCACGTTGCTTGGACGCGAGGTTACGCCGGGTGAAACCATGGCCAGAGCATTGCGAGATGCCGGAGTGCGATCGATTAACATTTCGCTGGATACGCTCGATTCGACGATTTATTCGCAGATAACGGGCCGGGATTTCCATGGGCAGGCGCTTGCGGGAATCGAGGCAGCCATCGCCGCTGGGTTCAATCAGATTAAATTGAACGCAGTCCTCATGAAAGGTCGCAACGAAGATCAATTGCTGCCTCTGATTCAGTTCGCCGGGCCGCGAAACCTTGTGGTTCGATTCATCGAAATGATGCCGGTGAGCACCATGGAAGTTCTAAACCAAAGCAATTTCATTTCCTCCCTGGAGGCGAAACGCTTAATCGAAGCCGCCTACGGAACTTTGATTCCGGAGACCGAATTTCGAACAAACGGTCCTGCTATTTACTATCAGATTCCCGGACGCGCACAACGCGTCGGTTTCATCGGGGCGATGACCAACCTGCATTTCTGCGATAACTGTAACAAACTTCGCCTTACTTGTGATGGGAAGTTGCGTCCCTGCCTTGGGAGTTATTTGGAGTTCGACATTATGAAACCGCTGCGGGCTGGGGCGAATGATGAACAGCTGAAGCAATTCTTTCTCAATGTTGTCGAACGAAAGCCACGCGAACACGACTTTCGAACTAACTATCAGCCAAATCGAAAGATGGTCGCGATCGGGGGGTGACGAGCGTGGGCGCGGTCTTGTCCTGCCATGTTGAGCGAAACGAGAGGGCTCATTGGTTTCGCTCGATGGACTAAGACAACGATCAGAGGTTCTTCACTTCGTTCGGAACTGCAATTAAGGCAACGATGAAGAGATTGACTCACATTAGCACTGACGGCCGGGCACGGATGGTTGACGTTTCGGCGAAGCCATTAAGCAAGCGAAAAGCCGTCGCATATGGAAGGATTCGGCTCCAGCGAGAGACGCTTGATCTCATCACAAAAGATCAAATCACCAAAGGTAATGTGTTCGCGACCGCCCGCGTTGCAGGAATCCACGCCGCCAAGCAAACGGCGCAACTGATTCCACTGTGCCATAATCTGCCACTAAGCGAGGTCAGCCTCGACATCGCAGTCTGTAAGAATGGCGCGGAAGTGAGATGCACCGCGCAGACCATTGCTCAGACCGGAGTAGAGATGGAAGCACTGGTTGGCGTTACTATCTCCTTGCTCACAATTTATGACATGTGCAAGGCGGTGGACAAAAACATGATAGTTTCCGGCGTGCGGTTAATTGAGAAGACAAAAAGCGCTATAACAGCAACGCACGACGGCGGGAGCAAAAAATCACGGCATCCATAGAGACGTGGTTATCAATATGCAAATACAAGTTGGCATTATCACCATTTCCGATCGCGCCAGCGCCGGTGATTACGAAGACCTTGGCGGACCTGCAGTAAAACAAGCGGCAGAGAATGCCGGATGGCAGGTGTTGGCTGAAGCAATTGTGCCTGACGACACCAAGCGGATTCAGAACACGATCCGTTCATTTTCTAAACAAGGTTGCGGGTTGATCCTGACGACGGGCGGCACCGGCATTGGACTGCGGGACGTTACCCCGGAAGCAATTCGCGCGATCATGCGAGTGGAACTGCCAGGGTTTGGAGAACTGATGCGCGCCGAATCAATGAAAATTACGCCAAATGCCATTCTTTCACGCAACCTCGCTGCGGTCGTCGATGATGCTCTAGTGATTGCGCTTCCCGGGAAACCGAGAGGTGCTGTGGAATGCCTCAGTTTCGTGCAGGGTGCAATTTCGCACGGCGTCGCCATTGCCCATGGCACCCCAACATCGTGCTGAGCCTTCAAATTTCTGCAAGACTCAATCGGGCCAAGTCAGCAGGCGCATCAACTGTGTGCCGTAATTCGTCAGATGCGCGGTTGCTTCGCGCCCAGAAACTATGTCGCGAGTGAGATAGGAGCACTCCGCGGGGCTTTTTTTTACGTAGCTTAGCTCGGGCTGCGTTACTTGTTTGTCGCTGCGCTCGATTTTCAAAGGAACACCGGAACGCGCGAACGACACTTCCCACGAAGCTGCGTTGCTTTGTTTTCCTCCTGCAATCATCCAGGGATAAGACGTTGCCAAATCGAAGTGCCGCGCCTTTGGCAGTGTGACCTTGTAGAATGTCTCTTCGTCCTTCAGAAACTCGGGAATTGTGAGTGCCGGATTTTTCCGTAAGGCCAGATAGAGCCGTGCGACATCGATACCGGCAAGATTCATCCCGTTGTAGATGTCGTGTTGATTGGGATCATTTCGAAAAAACGTGTTGTACCACGCGTCAAACTGACGGCTGAACATCAGGTCTACTTCCAAATGTAGGTGGGCGCGCTCGCGGTTAATTCCCGTTCCAGTGTAACCCATGACTGCGATTCGCTGTCCGTGTCTGACTGCTTCGCCAGACTGGACCGCGATCGAGCTGAGATGTGCGTACAAACTATAGTAGTCGGAGCCGCCCCAGCTATGCTCGATCACAATGTATTTCCCATAGTTCGAGTAGCTGGGCACTCGATTGACGTGCACGACCTTTCCATCCGCAATGGCGCGTACCTCATCGAGGGGCTCGCCGTTTGCGTCGCGATGAATGGGGCGAATATCGATCCCTTCATGAAAACGGGTATAAAGGACACCGTCGTCTGTGTCTTTTGGGTCACGCACAAACCCATATTGGCCGCCCTCCCATGGAGTCGATTTCACACCCTTGTAATCGCGCTCGATACTCTGGTAAAACGCAGGGCCGTCGTTTGAAAACAGAGCGTCATTGTCGGTAGGCAAAACCAGATCAAGAGCGCGATTTTCCGCTGCCCGAACCGTCGTCAAAGCTGACACAAAACAAGCGGAGACAACAAAAACGAACAAGAGTCGCATGGAGGGTTAAGCGTTTAGTCTTTCCGTTGCGCGATCAATCGCCACTGTTTCTTCATTGCGTCAATGTCGCCGGCTAAGAGGCCGTTAGGAATGTAAATCTTGCCGTCCGATACCCGCTTATCTATCTGCAATTCGGTGACGAGCCGGTCGTTGACGAATATAAAAAGGAAGCCGCCGCGCCGCTCCACGCTTAAAGTATCGAGTACAACGCGTCCGTGCTCGTCGAGTTGAAATAGTGCGCCATAAGTTCCGTTTTGTGCTGGATAGGGACAAAAGGCAGCGACATCATGTTCAGTAATCCAGGGCGTTTTTTCGATCGCGATGCCTTTGCCGGCAAGCCCCGCGCGCACGGACATCGAAAAGATGTCTGTATCCTGAGGGTTCGCTTGCGCATGGACACGAAATGTGCAGTGTCGCTGTTTCGCGAATCCACCGGTCAGCATTAAAATCACGCAAAACGTCAATACACAGAGAGTTTTCATAGCGATTGACTCCGAAAGCATTCGCGAGTTCATAAAGGATTTGACAGGAATTTTGCAACCCAGAAAAGTTTTTGGGTTTGTTTAGGCCTCATGAAGCGCTGCATTGTTTTGCTCGTTCTGGCAAGTTTTGTCGCCGGAGCCATTTTTGGCCAGGACGTCACGCCCACGCCGGCACGGAAACGAGGTTGGCTGAGTCGGATTCTTCATCCCTTTTCGCCAAACGTCGTTCCGCAATACAAGGATCCGCGGCTGCGTGGACTCGCTCTCGACATGCAAATCTCGCCACAAACGGTGAAGCTTTCTGAAATCCGCCAACTGACGGTAAAAGTAACCCTCGCAAATGTTTCCAAGCGTCCCGTCGCGCTCGATTTTCCGACCAGTCAGCGGATTGAAATCTATTTAATGAATTCGGCAGGCGATATTCTGACCAGGTGGTCCGAGAATCACGCCATTATTGAAAAACCGGCGACGATCTTAATCAATTCCGGCGAGCGCATTGAATACAACGAAACAATCTCAACGCGCGAACTCACCCCAAATAAGGTGTTTATTGCAGAAGTTTTCTTTCCTCAATATTTGGAGTTGCGAATTCGGCAAAAGTTCCTGGCAGTACCGTGAACAGAGAAAATGGAGTGACGCCACTTCCAACAGTTCAAGGATCTAACACTCCGTCGCTGCCGTTCGCGGACTACCATACGCATCCGCAGGGACATCGTGTGCAGCAATACACACAAAAATTGCTTCAACCCTGGGCGGATTCGGCGCGCAGATCGAGGCTAAAGGACATCGCTTTCACCGATCATGACCGGTATTGCGCCGGAATCGACTTTGGTGAGATCGATCGATTGCGGGACCGAAATCCGGATTTGAGAATCCGCGCCGGTGTCGAACTCGATAATGATCCAGTCCAATCCGCGAGCGGCCGCAAATGGATCGAAAAGCATTGGGACAAACTGGATTTTGTCCTTGGTTCGGTGCATTTCCTCGATCGGGGCGATCAGATGTTCGACACTGTACCCGATGGCGCGGCACAATTCGATGGACGGGATATTGACGCAATTTACAGCGATTACTTTCGCCGGGTCCAAGAAATGGCCGCAACCGGTCTGGTTGACTGTCTCGCTCATCTGGATCTCATCAAAATCCACGGCCACCGTCCGCAAACAGACATTGACAGTTTAGTGTATGAGATACTCGATTTTATCCGTGCGCGCGATCTCGCGATCGAGCTTTCCACGGCGGGCTGGCGCAAGCCGGTAGATGAACTCTATCCCAGCGATGCCGTCATTAAGATAGCGATGGGAAAGGAAATTCCCTTCACGACTGCTTCGGACGCGCACTCGCATGTGCAACTCGGTGAAAATTTCCCGAGGTTGGCACAAAAAATCGCGGATCTTGATATTCAGCAGATCTGTATTTTCGAGAAGCACAAACGTGCTGCGCTCTCCCTAGAACTGTAAATCGAGCTGTGATCCTCTTTCTGCCGAAAACGCTTGCTCGGTATCCGGCGGCAGCGGCGAGTTGAAGCCCAGACGCTCGGCCAGACGCTGGCAAGTCTCAGGCGCAAACCCTTCGAAGTGGTTACCCGCAAATGCCCAGACACTCCGAACGTCCGATAGGTGCCGCTGAATTTTGAGCGACCAGCTTTCCAACGCGGCTTCGCGTTTCCACAGCAATTTTCCGTAACGGTGGATGTGGTCGCCATCCACATCGTATTTCGTTGTGTAGTCCCCTAGCAAACGAAGATAGAGAAAATCAGTAGTGCACGGCAGAAATTCGAAGGGCGCAAGATTTCGCTCATTGAGCGGAGTGGTATCGGCCCAGACCCAGCAGATGCGGTACTTTTCTATCAGCCGGATAAACTGCGGGCGATACCAGCCGGCATGACGAAATTCGATCGCAAAGCGAAAGTCCCGCGGCAGTTTTGGCAAAAATCTTCGCAAGACTTGCTTTCCATCCGCAGGCGCAAAAGAAGGCGGGAGTTGAATTAAAATAACGTGGAGTTTCGAGCCGAGCGGCTCGACCGCATGGAGAAAGCAGTTCAGCTCATCAGTGCAATCTTGGAGGCGACATACGTGGGTGATCTTGCGGGGAACCTTGCAGGTAAATCGGAAACTGGCCGGGGTGGTTTCAACCCAGCGACGAACGGTGTCTTCCGCTGGAGCGGCGTGGAAGGTGCTGTCCACTTCGACCGCTTGGAAATAATTGGCGTAAAATTCCAGCCAATGTGACGCTGGCAAATCATGTGGATAGAAAACACCGCGCCAATCTTCGAAGCTCCATGCGCACGATCCGATGCGAATTTTCTGTTGGTCCGATAGATTCAAAATGGAATTGACAGGTTATTGAGTTTGTCAGGTCAACCGAGCAAAGCGCCTGAAACTTGACGGGCTGGATAAGTTAACTACCCTGCCACACTCGGATGCAAGTGCTTATTCGCGCCCTGTTGGTTATTGCCGTCACCCTGTTTCTTTTACCTGAACCGGGCATCGCTTCGATCATCTTCCGCGCAGACAAAAAAGCGAAGTTCGTCTCTCCGGGCGAAGAAGAGATGAGTGGAGATGCAGCGGAGCTGTATCAGGTCGGGCAGACTGCAGAAAAAGAGGGGAATCCGAAGCGTGCGATCAGGGTATACAAGACCCTGGTGAAACATCACCCAAAAGATGCGCTGGCTCCGACGGCACTTTATCGATGCGCTCAATTGCAGGAACAGGAACATCTCTTCACCCCTGCGGCCGATTCTTATCTCCAGTTGGTTGAGAACTATGCGAGCAGCCCGCATTTCGACGATGCCATCGAGGGACAGTTCCGCGTCGGTGAAATTTATTTAAACGGCAGGAAGTTGAAGGTGTTAGGAATCCCGGTCGCGTCGGCGTTGGATCGTGCGGTGACCATTTTTGCCAACGTCGTGCGAACAGCCCCATTTGGAAAATACACAGCCCGGGCGCAGTTCGATATTGGCTTAGCGCGTGAAAAGCAGGGAGCCAACGATGCCGCGATCCAAGCTTATCAAGCTGTGGTTGATAAGTTTCCTAACGAACCGATAGCGGTGGATGCTCAGTATCAAATTGGTTACATCTGGTTTACGGCTGCGAAGCTGGGTACAAACGACGCTGCTGCGGCAGACAACGCAAAAACGGCTTTCCAAGATTTCCTCTTTCATTATCCCAAAAGCGAGAAAGCAGCGCAGGCACGCAAGAATCTCGATATTCTCGAGCACAAACAAACTACCAATTCTTACAAGGTCGCGAAATTTTACGATAAGCAAAAATATTATC
Source organism: Candidatus Udaeobacter sp. (assembly GCA_035713885.1). Lineage (GTDB taxonomy): Bacteria > Verrucomicrobiota > Verrucomicrobiia > Chthoniobacterales > UBA10450 > Udaeobacter. The sequence continues at coordinate 24,745 of DASTMV010000126.1, forward strand.
GTGCTGCGGTCATCTACTACAACGAAGTGATTCGGCAGCAGCCGGGCTCAGAGGAAAGCAACGAGGCGAAGAAACGGATCGATCAGTTGCGGGCCAAATTCGGTGATGCTGCGCTTCAGCCGGCTATACACGTATCCCAGAACGCGAAGAAGAAGGCTGACGGACAGACATCGCGGACTGCTGGGGGTGGATCTGCGAAGCCAGGTGCAGCTAACAATGAAGCCCCTTTGCCTTCATCGGCGTCGGATAGTTCGCTTCCACCGCCAGCTTCGCTCGGTCCGGATACGACTACTGCGCCTGAACCTCTGCTGCCGCTACCGGGCACGAGCACTAGCACTAGCTCTGACCCGTCCAATGCTTCCGGAGCGTCGGCTGTCCCCGAAGCGTCCGCGTCACCGGCGCCTTGAAAGCCTCACTTGCGACTTTTTTTTGCCTCGCTGTCGCTGGTTGCCTTGGCTATCATGTCGGGCCAGTAAAGCCGTACTACCTCAGAGACGTTCACACCATCGCGGTACCCACATTTAAAAATCGCACTCTGGTACCACGGATAGAGGTTTTGGTCACGGACACGGTGATCAAACAATTGCAACAGGATGGGACTTTTCAGATTACAGGCGACGACAAAGCGGACGCTACCTTGAGTGGAGAGGTATCGCGTATCACGCGCGTGCCGGCACGCTCGGTGCGCGGCAATGTCCTGGCCACAACTGAATTTAGTCTGGCACTAATGCTAAGGTACTCGCTGACTACGCGAGATGGCAAACAGTTGGTCGGACCTGCGGACGCAATCGGAACCACCAGCTTTTTTGTCAGCAGTGACGTGACGACTGATGAAAGACAAGCCCTGCCGCTCGCTACTGAAGATCTCGCCACTCGATTAGTTGCTCAACTAAGCGAGGGATGGTGATGAGATGAAAGGCGAAGAGAAGCTGTGGGCGATCCTCAACGACAAGCTCGACAATCTGCGTGCCACCAATCGTCTGCCTCAGGCAATCCGCGTTGCAGAAACAGCGCTTGAAGTTGCAAGGCGCGCATTCAAGGATAATCCGACTGGCCTTGCCATCAGCTTCGAAAAGTTAGGGCAGTTGCTGGAACAAAAGGGGGATCATGCCGGCGCTGAGGCGCACCTGCTAAAGGCGCATGTCATTCTGGAGAAGGCCAGCCCGCCGGATCCAGGCGCAATCTACCGTTCGGCGCGACGGTTGGCTCTGCTTTTCGACAGTCTCGGTCAATCCGAAGAAGCGATCAATTTCTATCAGAAAGCAATAGCCGCTGGAACCGAAATTGAAGACGTTCCTTATTCAGATATCGGAACAATGTTGAACAATGTTGCGCTGATTCTTCGAAAGTCAGGCCGCCAAAAGGCGGCAGAGCCGTGTTACCTGCGTGCTCTGGAAATTTACGAGAAGCAACTAGGACCAGACCACGCTGACGTAGCATCCGTGTTGAACAACCTTGCGGTATTTTACACCAATGAGCGCCGGTATACCGAGGCTGAGAAGTTACATCTTCGCGCGTTAAGTATCCGTGAAACATTGCAACCTTCTCCAGTCGCAGATATCGCGCAGTCGAAGTGCAACCTGGCAGTCGTTTACCATTCGCGCGGTGATTACGGGAAGGCGGCGGAGCTCTATCAGTCCTCGCTTAAGAGCTGGGAGCAAGTGCAGGAGAAACCTTCAAAAGACTACGATATTGTCGTAGCCAACTACGCCGATCTTTTGCGTTCCCTTGGTCAGGTGCGAAAAGCACACCAATTGGAAGTGCGCGCGCGCAAGAAACGATCAGAATGAACTTAAGCCAGCGATTGCTCTGATTTGATCTTGCAGGCATCCTGCCACACGCGCATTGTAAGCCTGCTCTTTTTGCTCGCGTGGCGGAACTGGCAGACGCGTACGGCTCAGGACCGTATGGGGAAACCCTTGGAGGTTCGAGTCCTCTCGCGAGCAGTTACCCCTGGTCCCGGCAGCTGATTTCCGCGGGGGACCAGCAACTCCTCGATTGCTGCGTATTATCCGCGCTATTTCCCGCCTTTTCTTCTAGCTGCCCAGCGTGCCCTCATCAGTTCCGAAAGCCTTTTTCGGCCGGCAGGAGTCAAGCCGCCCTTCTTTCGAGCAGAAGACTTTTGTGTGCCCCCTGCTTTCCGTCTTGCCGCCCAACGAGCTTTCATCAATTGAGAAAGCTTTCTTCGACCGGCTGGCGTGAGCTGCCCTTTTGGCTTCGAAGGAGTTGCTGCTGTGGTGCCTCGCATCTTTGCCCAACGGGCTCTGGCGGCTGCCGCAAGCTTCGCTCTGGTAGCAGGCGAAAAGTAGCGTCCGGCATCCGCAGGAGCGGCTTGACCTTGAGATGTACCTCGCAAAAGGGAGGAAAGGCGTCGTTGCAGATTATCGATTTGCTGGCGAATTGAGATCGCTTCCTGTAGATCTTTAACAGATATGTCCATGCCGCTAGATAGCCGTAGTTGGCAAATATGGCAATCAGTAATTTTTCATACCGAGTTCTACCCTTGTTCTTTGCTTACGGCTCGTTAGGTACGCGGTGAGTCATAAGACGTAGAGCCGTAACAAATGGAACTGCTGTTCGATCCCATACTGGCATGAGTAATAGTCCTTCATACGTCCGCGAGATGTTCGGCTCCATTGCCAGCCGCTACGATCTCGCGAATCATGTATTGAGCTGCGGAATGGATTTTTACTGGCGCGCGCGCGCCGCTAACATTGTCGCCGGCTGGCACCCACATCGCGTCGTTGATCTTGCAACTGGCACAGGAGATTTGGCGCTTGCTCTCCAAAAGCGCTTACCGGACGCCGATATCACGGGTGTCGACTTCCAGCCGGATATGCTCGACCTTGCTCGGAAAAAAGGGGTGCAACACCTGATAGTAGCGGACGCGATGAAACTCCCGTTTGCCGAAGCTTCGTTCGACTGCATCACTATCAGCTTCGGCTTACGTAACCTGGGAGACTGCTCAGCTGCGCTTCGGGAAATAGCACGTGTGCTTAATAACAATGGTCACCTGCTTGTGCTTGAATTCTCATTGCCCCCAAACCGAATTTTGCGCTCGGCGTATCGCTTTTATTTGCACCGTTGCCTGCCCCTCATCGGCTCATTTCTAACGCAAGCGAAAAGCGCCTACCATTACCTGGGTGATTCGATCGAGCAATTTCCGAGTGGCGATGCGATGTGCCAGTTGATGCTGGCACAGGGTTACGTGTTCCCGACCTTTAAACCTTTAACTGGAGGGATCGTCACAATTTATACCTCCACAAAACCTTAGGGCCTAGGGAAAGTCCCTTGCCACGAGCGGCAAAGAGGGGTACAAAAACTTGGCATGATTGATTACATCCAAAAGGGCGGATTGCTGATGTGGCCGATTCTGGCCTGTAGCATTATTTCCATTGCTGTCTTCGCCGAGCGCCTTTTTTATTTTCATCGCGCAACAATTCATGTGGGCGAATTTTTGAAAGGACTGTCGAATCTTATTCGTCGTCGGAATTTTGCCGAGGCACTGCATGAGTCAGCCGGCACGCCCGGCCCCATAGCGCGAGTTATTCATGCTGCAATTATCCGGCACGATGAGCCTCGAACAGAATTGCGCGATATTGTGCAAGAGGCCGCACAGCTGGAAGTACCGAAACTGGAGCGATTTCTCCCGGTACTTGCTACAGTCGCTTTCCTTACGCCGCTACTCGGATTACTTGGGACCGTCGCAGGAATGATCGATGCGTTCGGGACAATCGCCTCCAGCGGGGGTTACGCTACAGTAACGGAGCTTTCCGGCGGCGTTTACAAAAGCCTGCTGACGACTGCGGCTGGACTCGTTGTAGCAACACCTACCTTTGTCGCCTACAGTTACCTCTCTTCGCGCGTAAACACCGTCATGCATGACATGGAACGCGCGGGCATTGAGATTGTCCATATGTTGACTGAAAGTCGCCCGATCAGTGGCATCATTAGTTTCCAACAACCTGATGAAACGAGCCGGGAGATCGAGGCGCGGCAAGACCTTTGAGGACCGGTCGCTTCGTAGGTGGGGTCCTTCAAGTGCGGTTTTGAGGGTTTAACCATGAAACTCACTCGAACAACAAGCTACAATTTTGGATGGCTATTGCTGATCGGACTCATCGATCTTGCTTTCCTGCTGGCTTTTTTTTTGTTGCTAAGCTCGAATTTCCTTTTGCAACAAGGCATCTCGATTTCGATGCCTGTTTCCCGGTTTACACTCGGTCCTAAGAACAACCAGCAAATCATTAGCATCACCGGCGGCGCAGTGCCCGCAGTTTATTTTCAAGACCAGCGAGTCACTGTCGCACAGCTCGGGCAACTGCTTGATGCAGCGAAGCGGAAGGACCAATCAATCATAATTAAAGCTGACCGTTCTGCTTCATACGAAACCGTCGCTGAAGTCACAAATGCTGCACTTGAACACGGTATTACTTCCGTGGCTCTCGGGGCAGCTGCGCCCCGATGAACAGTGTTGCCGGGATTGCAGGCGAACCACTTCTGTTTCATTGGGATTCGCCTCGGCGACAGAAGGCGATGCTCGCATCGTTTCTGGTGTTATCGCTCGTTGCGCACGCGCTCTGCTTTTACATCTTTCAAGTTGTTTATCCGACGCCGATAGCAGTAATGCCGCCACCAGCGCGCGTCACATTTATCACTCCGAATTCCGATGAAGGCCGGACGCTCCTCAGATGGATTGATGCCGAAGACCCTGCACTGGCTTTCACGACTCATCTGCCACCAGGAGCAACTCTTCGCATTCTTCCAAGTGTGGAGCACGTTGCTTCGTATTCTGCGTCAAGGCCAATGCTCAAGGATCTGCCGCCGCTGAAACCCGATTTGCGCATTCCGAGTTCGCGACTACCGGGCGCCGTACCCTCGCTGTCACGGAAAGCTGCTCCAGCCGAAGTAGCTAGTAAAACATTGATTGATTTTTCCAAGAACATCGATCGGTTCGGCGCTTCCAGTGTGCCACAAACGCGTTTCGCCGCGTCCACTAAAGAAGCACCTGAAGCGCTTCAGTTTCGGGTCGCCGTGAACGACTTTGGAGAAGTTCAGTATTGCTTCGCGATCAACTCATCAGGTGATCCGGCTCTGGACGAACAGGCGCGACTAAAGGTTATTCGTAGCCGTTTCCCTCCGCGCGAGGGAACGGACGCAAACCGCACCTTCTCTCTGATTTGGGGCATGGCTACTATTGAATGGGGCAGTGACGTCGCGCGCCCGCAGCACGCACCGGCAACCAGCGTTACACCGTGATTCGCGTTAGCCTGGGCACTTTAGTCACGATTTATCTGCTGCTTTTTCTTGCGGCGGTGTTTGTATTTTGGATAGTTGGCGAATGGAACCGCCGGCGCCGCGAGCGACGTGCTCTGCAGCATCGGTTGCGTTGCGTGATTTGCGCGTTCGAATTTGAGGATCGAACCGATGCGCTGCTTCCCCGATGCCCGCATTGCGGAAGTTTAAACGAACGATTCAGGATGGAGAACATTTAAAATGGGGATGTGGATAGGCCGAAACCGGAAAGCGCGGGTGACCTATGGCTTCGACGAGATTGCGCTCGTGCCCGGCCGGGTGACCATCAATCCAAACGAAGTGGATATCATATTCCGTTTACCTCGCAAAGAAGCCGCGCCGTTGGAGATGACAATTCCCATTCTTGCCAGCGCCATGGACGGCGTGGTCGATGTGCGCTTCGCCATTGAAATGAATAAGCTCGGCGGACTTGCCGTTTTGAACCTTGAAGGAGTGCAAACACGGTACAAAAATCCGCAGGAAGTTCTGCAAAAAATCGTCGAAGCGAATAAAGCAGAAATCACTTCATTGCTGCAGCGGATCTACCAGGAACCGATCCAGCAGGACCTGATTGCCGCGCGTGTGCGCCAGATCAAGGACGCCGGTGTTGTCGCCGCAGTCAGTTCGATTCCTCAGCGCGCCGGCGAGTTTGGAATGGTCGCGCAGGAAGCTGGCGCAGATGTTTTCGTAGTGCAAAGTACGGTATCCACAGTCCGGCATATTTCATCGGAGTACCGGTCGCTTGATTTGGAAAAATTTTGCCGCGAGATGCGCATTCCCGTGATCGTAGGAAATACCGTTGGTTACGACGTGACTCTCGAGATTATGGAATGCGGACCGGCAGCGGTGTTAGTCGGCGTGGGGCCTGGAGCCGCTTGCACCTCCCGTGGTGTGCTCGGGCTCGGTGTGCCGCAGGTTACTGCCACGGTAGATTGCGCCGCGGCACGCGACGCTTATTTCAAAAGAACGTCCCGGTATGTCCCGATCATTACGGATGGTGGAATGAGCAGGGGCGGCGACGTTTGCAAGGCACTGGCTTGTGGCGCGGACGCAGTGATGGTTGGTAGCGCGTTTGCCAAGGCGCAGGAAGCGCCCGGACGCGGGTATCATTGGGGTATGGCTACTCCGCACGCGAATCTTCCCCGTGGGACACGCATCAAGGTGGGCACGACAGGTTCATTAAAACAGATTCTTTTCGGTCCCGCCGAAGTGGACGACGGCAGCCAAAATCTCGTGGGCGCAATCACCACTTGCATGGGAAATGTAGGCGCGCGCAACATTCCCGAGTTGCAGCAAACGGAGATTATCATCGCGCCTTCCATTAGAACAGAAGGAAAACTCTTCCAGACCGTACAGAACGTCGGTATGGGAACCAGTTGACGGTTCGACGCTTCAACACTTTAACGCTATAACGCCATGGCTGAGCGCCGAGTAGTTATTACTGGTATGGGTGTTGTTACTCCGGTTGGTAACGATCTCGAAACGTTTTGGTCGAATCTGAAGAATGGGGTCAGCGGCATTCACACGATCGACGCGTTCGATACCACCGGTTACGATTGCCGTATCGGCGGGCAAGTCCGAGATTTCGATCCCAAGCCTTTTTTCAAAAATCCAAAGGACGTGCGCCGCACCGATAGATTTACACATCTTGCGATGGCCGCGGCCAAGATGGCGATGGCAGACAGCGGCATCGATGTTGCAAATTTCAAAGAACGCGAGCGGTTCGGGGTGCTCGTTAGTACCGGAATCGGTGGTCTGAAAACACTGCAGGACCAGCTTAAAATTCTACTGACGAAAGGACCCGGTCGAAATTCGCCGTTCACCATTCCAATGTTGATCAGCAACATGGCCGGTGGCGTTATCTCCATGGAGTTCGACCTGCGTGGTCCCAACTTCTGCATTGTTACAGCCTGCGCCACATCGAACAACGCCATTGGGGAATCGTGGCGAATCATCAAGTCGGGGGACGCTGATATTTTCCTCGCAGGCGGATCGGAGGCCTCGATTGTCGAAATCGGTGTCGCAGGATTTTCTGCCATGAAGGCGCTTAGCACACGTAACGACGAGCCCGAGCGTGCTTCGCGGCCGTTCGATCGCGATCGTGATGGCTTTGTCATGAGCGAAGGTGCAGGAATCATGGTGGTAGAAGAACTGCAACACGCCAGGGCGCGCGGTGCGAGGATTTACTGTGAAATCACGGGATACGGAGTCTCAGCCGACGCCTATCACATGACTGCGCCACCGCCTGACGGCGAAGGCGCGGGACGTGCCATGAAAATGGCTCTTGAGCATGCGCGTGTTTCTCCGGAGCAGGTCGATTACATCAATGCGCACGCCACGTCTACAGATATCGGCGATCTTTGCGAAACGCGCGCCATCAAGCATGTCTTCGGCGAATACGCGTACAAGGTTCCGATCAGTTCGACAAAATCGATGACCGGCCACTTGTTAGGCGGTGCGGGCGGAGTAGAGATGGCCGCCTGCGTGCTCGCCATCCGCGATTCGGTGATTCCGCCGACCATTAACTTGGAAAATCCGGGCGAAGAATGCGACCTGGATTACACGGCGAACGTTGCGCGCGAAAAGAAAGTGCGCGTGGCGCTCAATAACTCGTTCGGTTTCGGCGGTCACAACGCCACGCTGGTTGCCAGTGCATTCGAAGAATAGTTAGAGCGCCACTGGCAGGCGTTAACCCTTTTGACTAGTCCTTCGTCATTTGCCACTGTTCACTATCGCACCGCGGGCATAGCTTAATGGTAAAGTTCCAGCCTTCCAAGCTGGCTATGCGGGTTCGATTCCCGTTGCCCGCTATTGATTCGGCGAAATCAAATCGCGGTTTTTCCAGGCGTAGCCGAGCCCCGAGTAAATTGTCAACGCGACCGTGATCCACACCAGGACGGGACCGGCTTCGTCCCATGCGCGAATCCACCACGTCGATGTCTCATTGGCGTAGTGCAGTTCCGCAATCGAAAGGAGGGTAAGGAAAAAGATGATCGTAACGATCTGCCATGATGTCTTTTGTTTGCCCAGTGATTCGGCCGGAAGAATTCGCCCCTTGGCGCTGGCCATTAGCCGCAAGCCCGTGATTAGGAAATCCCGCGCCACGACTGCCGTCGCTGCCCATGCGGGGACGGCTTTCAAAGGAACCAGTGAGATGAAGGCGGCTGCCACCATGATTTTGTCCACGAGCGGGTCCATCAATTTGCCAAAGTTTGTGATGACTCCGTAGCGGCGGGCGATCTCGCCATCAACAAAATCGGTGAGACCGGCGACAAGGAAAATTACAAGCGCCACCGTACGTGCGTAATGCCAGGGGGAACTAAGGGACACCACAAAGAGCACGGTCAACGCCAGTCGGCTTAGAGTAAGTCGATTCGCCCAATTCATACTGTGGCTACTGTCCTGTGGCTGGCATGATGCTCTTCGAGTGTTTGAAACCGCGGCTTCTTCCAAATCGGCACCCTTCTTTTCAACTCGTCAATAATCCATTGACTTGCTCGAAAGCCTTCGGCGCGATGCGGACTTGCCACTCGCAGGAAAAGCGAAGGTTCTCCAACTGAGATAAATCCAATTCGGTGATGAAGGACAACAAGCTTAAGCCCAAATTCCCCTGCAGCTTGTTCGCTAATTCGCTTCAACTGATGTTCAGCCATCTCACGATGCGCCTCGTACTCTATTCCCTCGATTTTGTGCCCGTCCTCAATTGGTCGAACTACACCCCAAAAATCAAATATCGCACCTGCCTGAGGGACATGGCTCTCGGGAGCCGTCAGGGGCATCTCTGTAACGGAAATTTCACAAACGACATTTGCCATGAGATCAAACTGCTCGGTAAAGTGGTCCTTCTCTATTGAGCAACAGAAAAGGAGATACCAAAATGAACATGAATCAATGTGATATTGGCCTGTACGGTTTGGGGGTCATGGGAGAAAACCTCGTCCTAAACATGGAATCCAAGGGTTTTTCGGTCGCCGTTTTTAATCGCACGACGGAAGTCACGGAGAAATTCGCTGCAACACGTGCGCAAGGAAAAAACATTCGGCCTACTAACACATTGGAGGAATTTATAGGCGCGCTGAAAAAACCGCGGATCGCAATGATGATGGTGAAAGCGGGTCCACCCGTCGATTCCGTGATCAGCCAACTTGTTCCGCTGCTCGAAAAAGGTGATGTCATCATCGATGGTGGGAACTCGCTTTTCACCGACACGCAACGCCGCGAGAAAGAATTAGCCGAGCAGGGGATTCATTTCGTCGGTATGGGTGTTTCGGGTGGTGAAGAGGGGGCGCTCAAAGGGCCGTCGCTTATGCCGGGTGGTTCGCGCGAGTCCTGGGAAATCATCGCGCCAATTTTCCGCAAAATCGCCGCGCAAGTGGACGGCGAACCATGCTGTCGATACATGGGCCCGAACGGCGCTGGTCACTATGTTAAGATGGTCCACAACGGCATCGAGTATGGAGACATCCAATTAATCTGCGAAGCCTACGCCATTCTTAAGAACATATTGGGAATGGAGGCGCCGGAGCTCGCAGACATCTTCGCCGAATGGAACACGGGTGAACTCGAGAGTTACCTCATCGAGATTACAGCGCAGATTTTTCGCAAGATCGACCCCGAGACGGGCAAGCCGCTGGTCGACATGATCCTCGATAAGGCTGGCCAAAAAGGAACTGGCATCTGGACCTTGCAAGCCGCCATCAAGCAGTACGTCGTGATTTCGACAATCAATGCTGCGGTCGAAGCGCGCGTCATCTCAGCGCGGAAGGAGGAACGGGTGGAGGCGTCAAAAATCCTGCCGCAACCCAGATCCAGAACCTTCAAAGGCAATCGCGTTCGTCTTATCGATGCCGTGCGCGACGCGCTTTATGCATCGAAAATCATTTCGTACGCCCAGGGAATGGAACTTCTCCGCTCCGGCAGCACGACGTATCAATGGAACCTGAATCTTAGCGATATCGCTACTATCTGGCGCGGCGGCTGCATTATCCGCGCTAAATTTTTGAATCGTATTGTGGAGGCGTACAAGCGTGATGGCGACTTGCATAATCTTCTTCTCGATCGGTATTTCACCAAGATCATTAAAAGAGCGCAGCCGAAATGGCGCGTCGTGGTTTCGACAGCGATTAAATTCGGTGTAGCTGCCCCAGCGCTTTCGGCCTCGTTAGCATATTTCGATAGTTACCGCTCTGCACGATTGCCGGCGAATCTGCTGCAAGCCCAACGCGATTTCTTCGGCGCGCACACTTATGAGCGGATCGATAAACCGGGCGTTTTTCATACCGACTGGGTCGAATCCGAGCAAAAACCAACAGAAAAGCCGGCCGAACCGAAGACGCACGAGCCGCATCATACGGGGGAGTGAAGGTACCGCGTGCAACAGGAGCGCGATTTCGACCCAATCACTTCCGACATTGTAATCTGGCATGCCTACGATCGGGAGGTTAAGGCGGATCTCTACTCTACGTGGCTTCTCGCTGCTGGCGGAGGGTATTTGATTGATCCGATTGCTTTGCAGGAGCCCGCGCTAGAGAAGCTGATCAGCTTTGCCCCGGTTGCAGGAATTATCGTGACTAACTCAAATCATCATCGGTTTGCCGCGCCGTACGCCCAACGGTTCGCCGTTACAATCTTCGCCCATGCCGACACGTTTTCGAATGACCACCCCAGCCGGTTAAAGACCGTATTCAATGGCGATGAAATCTGCGATGGATTGCGCGTGATTGGCATCGCAGGCGCGGCGCCAGGCGAAATCGCGCTTCACTACCCAATTAATGGCGGAACGCTGATTATTGGTGACGCACTAATTAATTTTGAACCCTGCGGTTTTACATTTCTGCCGCCGAAATATTGCACGAACCAAAAACAAATGCGCGCTTCCCTGCGAAAACTTTTGGATTATAAACCGAAGCGAATTCTTTTTGCACATGGGAGCCCGATTCTCGCGGCAGCCGGCGAACGGCTTCAAGGTCTGCTAGACGGCCGAAGCGGTTAACCAAAGATGGAGAAAAATAGACACGAATTGGCCAGCGGATTGCGGGCATCGACAGGTGATGGGATAGGAGTGAACGATTCAATCACTCGCTTTCTGCGGCTGATTCGTTTTTCGCACACCATTTTTGCATTGCCATTTGCGCTTGGTGCGCTCGTCGTAGCTGCTGATGGGTGGCCGTCGTCGAGAATCCTTTTGTTGGTGATCGCCTGCATGGTGTTTGCTCGCACGGCAGCAATGCTTTTCAATCGGCTAGTTGATTGGTCGCTCGATCAACGCAACCCCCGTACTGACACTCGTCACTTGCTCATTTCAAAATTATCAGCGCAGCTTTTACTGGTTCTTAGTTCTGCCGGATTTGTGCTGACGGCATCGGCTATCAACTCGCTGACTTTCGTCCTCGCCCCCGTTGCGCTCGCACTGATTTTCTTCTACTCGGTCACAAAACGGTTCACCAGCGCAACGCATTTCTTTCTCGGACTGGCGCTAGCCGTCGCCCCAATTGGCGCTTGGGTCGCGCAGACGGGACGTATTGATATTGCGCCCGTTGTGCTTGGCGTGGGAGTAATTTGCTGGGTAGCAGGATTCGATCTGATCTATGCTACGCAGGATTACGATTTTGATAAGCGAGAGGGCCTTTGCTCGCTGGTGGTAAAGCTCGGTGTCGCGCGCAGTCTACGTCTCGCGCTACTGCTGCACTTGCTCACATTTGCAGCTCTCATTGCTTTTGGGCTCTTCGCAAAACTTGGCGCCTTCTATTACTGGTCGCTGGTTCTCGTCGCCGCAGCGTTGCTTTACGAACACAAAACCGACAAACGCGATGTGGCCGGAATTAATCGCGCATTTTTCCAAAGCAACGCGTTCGTTAGCGCGGTCTTCCTTGTCGCAGTCTGCGCAGACCGATTGATAAGGTAGAGGCGATTGACCCCAATCGCCCGGGCGGTTCGGGTGAACCGCCCCTAATTACATGGCGTTTAACATCGCCACGCGTCGCACATGCCGGCCACCATCGAATCCGGTTTCGAGCCAAATTCGCACGATGGTTAGCGCCAACTCCTCGGAAATCAACCGCTCACCCATCGAAAGCACGTTCGCATCATTGTGTTGGCGCGAAAGGCGGGCCGATTCTTCACTCCAGCAGAGCGCACAACGCACGCCATGCACCTTGTTTGCCACCATTGCCTCGCCGTTACCAGAACCGCCGAAGACAATTCCACGATCGCATTCGCCTCGAGCCACTGCTTCCGCCGCCGGGTGAATGAACAGCGGATAATCCACGGGATCTTCGCTGAAAGTACCGCAGTCCTTTACTTCGTGACCAAGTAACTGGAGTAGTTCTTTTACTTTCTCCTTATACCGAAAACCGGCGTGATCTGAGCCAACAGAAATTTTCATGCCACACGCATTACACGAATTCCCAGGGATTTCACAGTTTTGTCATCCTGAGCGAAGTGAAGCAGAGTCGAAGGACCGCGTGAGGTTACTCTTCGGTTTCGCCACGGCATTCTTCGGCGTCGCTCGGAATGACAATGGCTACGCTCCATGCAGTTTCGCCAGTTCGTTCCAGATTTCGCGTTCACGTTCCGTTAGCTTTTTCGGCACATTCATTTGCACAACAACGTAGAGATCGCCGCGTTTTCCCGAAATACCCGGGAGGCCGCGCTCGCGCAACCGAAACCGTTGGCCGCCTTGCGTGCCCGGTGGAATTTTCAGACGCACCTTTCCTTCCAGCGTGGGCACCAGCAAATCGGTGCCGAGCACGGCTTGCCAGGGTTCGATTCTCTCCTCGTGGATCAAATCGCTGCCTTCGACTGAAAAATCTGGATGCCTAGCCAATCGGACTCGAAGAAAGAGATCTCCACTTTTGCCGCCACCTACGCCTGCTTCGCCCTGACCACGCAAACGGATCCGCTGCCCTTCCCGTACGCCGCGGGGAATCTTGACCTGATACTGCTCCACTTTATCCGCACCGGCTCGCCGGAGTGACACCGTCCTCGTGGATCCATGGAGTGCTTCCTCCAGGGTAACCATGATGTCCGCTTCCACATCGGCGCCTCGCTCGACTGTCGCTGCACGCCCGCCAGACCCGCCAAATGCAGAACGACCACGCCCCCCCCCGAAAAAAGCTTCGAAGAAATCGCTGAATCCAGTTCCGCCAAACTCAAATTCCACACCGCCGCCATCGCCACCCCATTGATAAAACCCGCCGCCCGGTTGCTGGCCTTGCCCTTGTGGCGGGGGCTGGAAACCGCCCGGTCGATTCCAATCCGCGCCGAGCTGGTCGTATTTCTTTCGCTTTTCAGGGTCGCTCAGAACCTCGTACGCTTCGTTGATCTCCTTGAATTTTTCCTCGGCAGCTTTTTTGTCCTTCGCCACATCCGGATGATATTTGCGCGCCAGTTTGCGAAACGCGCTGCGGATCTCCTCCTCGCTAGCCGTTTTCGCCACCCCAAGTGTCTCGTAGTAATCTCGAAACTGTACCGCCATTGCCCTCAAGCTTGTGCCTCCGCTTGAATCGCGCAACTTTTTGCGGGATGCGAGAGCTCGGAAAATTTGTCGTGATCGTTGGCGTGGTTACGACACTAATCGGATTAGTGATGTGGACGGGTGTCGTGCCCAAATGGTTGGGACGACTACCTGGCGACGTTCGGATCGATCGCGGACATTCCACGTTCTATTTCCCAATTGTCACCTGCATCATTCTCAGCGTCATTCTTAGCCTGCTTCTCTCACTTTTCTCGATTTTTCGGCGCTGACATTTCCCAATCGGTTCGCCTCTTGCCGCTATAGCCACGGGCCTGTGCCCGTCTGATCTTGCGTGTGTCCGCGCGATGTGCGAACGGGCCACAGGCCCGTGGCTACAAAAGCGATCCAGACCAAGCTCGATGAGCACGTCGCGCGTCTGCTGAAATGCCGGCGCTGCCCGCGAATGGAATCAACTCCGGTTTCGGGAGGCGCGATCACGAGCGATGTAATAATCATAGGGCAGGCGCCTGGTCCGCGGGAACCGACATTGAAGCGACCGTTTGCACATACCGCGGGGAAGACACTCTTTCGTTGGTTCGAGCAATCTTGCGAAATGAATGAAGCTGCTGTTCGTTCAAAGATCTATTTCGCTGCTGTCTGCCGCTGTTTCCCCGGTAAGAACTCCAGCGGCACCGACCGCGTCCCATCGCCGGATGAGATTCGCAATTGCTCGTCCTGGATGGACGAAGAAATCCGAATTTTGCGGCCGCGCCTAATTATTCCCGTCGGTCGACTGGCAATCACACAATTCATCGATTGTGCGAAGTTGGAGAAAGTGATTGGGCAAAAATTCCGAGTCACACGCGCAGGACATTGTTTCGGCCTGATTCCGTTGCCGCATCCGTCGGGCGCATCGTCGTGGCACAAGATTCCACCGGGCCGCGCGCTGACTGAGTCCGCCCTCGAATTGATTGCCCGACACGCCGCGATTCGTTCATTGCACTAATCTGGAGCCGGGAATTTACGATTTAGGAGTTGTCTACTCTTCTCTTGGTTTCCTGGTTTCCTGATTCATCTTTTTCCGAATGACTTCTGCAATTCCAACTCGCGCCGACGTTCCGGAATCCGACAAGTGGGATCTGACGCATTTGTTCGAAGACGTGAGCAGATGGCAGGAGGATTTTACATGGCTACAGGGCGAGTACCCCGGGCTTGAGAAGTGGAAAGGACAGGTGGGGGAGTCGGCGGAAAAATTGGCTGCGGTCCTCGAATTTGAGAAAGCGCTAGAGCTCAAATTCGAGCGCCTCTATCACTACGCGTCACTGCAAGCGGCCCAGGACAGCACCAATAACGAATATCTCGCGCGAATCGGCCAGGTCCAAAATCTACTTACAAAAATTACTGAGACGGCCGCATTCGTTGTTCCGGAAATCCTCGCTATCGAGAACGATAACTTTGCGATATTCGTTGCCGATCCAGCACTGAAAGATTGGCGAATCAAGCTGCACAAAATTCGGCGCATGAAACCCCATGTGCTATCCGTCCCCGAGGAACGTCTTCTCGCACTGAGCAACGTCGCGCTCAGTGGTTACGATGACACTTTCTCGCAGCTGACAGACGTGGACATGAAGTTCGGTCTGTTGATTGACGAAAATGGACGCGAAACACCGCTGACCCAAAGCTCGTTCAGTTCGTTTTTAGTGAAGCGGGATCCTGAGCTGCGTAAACGCGCTTTCCATCAGTTTTATGCTGAGTTTCGCGATCATCAGTACACGCTGGCCGCATCACTGGCGTATTCAGTCAAGGCAGATGTGTTTCACGCCAGGGCACGGCATTATCCATCGGCGCTGGAAGCGGCGCTGTTTCCGGATGATGTACCCGTCGCTGTGTACGAGGGATTAATTCGATCCGTTCGCGCGAATTTGAAGGCGCTTTTTCGCTATTTCCAATTACGCCGGCGAGTTCTCGGTTTGGGCGAACTGCACCATTACGACACCTACGTGCCGCTTGTTGCGGAGATCCAGACGCAATTCACTTTCGATGAAGCGGTCGAAATGGTCCTAAGCGCTCTCGCCCCGCTCGGGAAAGAGTACATCGATGTGTTGGCAGAAGGTCTGCGCTCGAGCCGCTGGTGCGATCGCTATGAGAACAAAGGCAAACGCAGCGGCGCGTTTTCATCGGGAAGTTACGGCGCGCCGCCATACATTTTGATGAATTACAAGCGGGACGTGTTCGCCGATGTGTACACGCTCGCGCACGAGGCTGGGCACTCGATGCACAGCTGGTTCTCGCAAAATTCCCAACTCTTTCAGGATTACGAGTATCCGATTTTTCTGGCTGAAGTTGCCTCCACATTCAACGAGGAATTACTGACCCATCATCTGCTTCGAACCACGAGTGATGCGAAAATGCGGGCCTATATCATCAACCGCCAAATTGACGATCTGCGTGGCACGCTGTTCCGGCAGACAATGTTTGCTGAGTTCGAGAAAATCATACACTCCATTGAGGAAAGCGGGGACGCGCTAACGCTTGATGGTCTCAAATCGCAATATCACAAACTGCTCGATACGTATTTTGCCGAAAACTTTGTCATCGATCCTGAGCTTGATCTTGAATGCTTGCGTATCCCGCACTTCTATCACGCGTTCTATGTCTACAAATATGCGACTGGGATTTCCGCCGCCGTGACGCTTTCACAGCGCGTACTCTCCGGCGCGCCGGGAACTGTCGAAGCTTATCTGGATTTCCTGCGCTCGGGTGGCTCGAAATTTCCGCTGGAGACATTGCAAGCTGCTGGCGTGGATATGACCACACCTGCGCCGATCGAAAGCACTTTGAAGTTGTTCCAACAACGGCTAGAAGAACTCGAGGAACTGTTGGTGTAAGAGACCGAACCTATAGCGGCAGCCGTTTTAGATGCATGTTAGAGATCGCAGGGGACGCGCCCGCCACTACAGACACCGGCCGTGCAATTGAACAGCGCTCAGCTCCTTCAGCGACTAGAACCGCTGTTCCAAGAAAACTTCGAAAAGGGCGGGGAATTGGGCGCAGCGGTGTCAGTTTGGCAAAACGGAAAATTGATTATCGACCTTTTCGGCGGGTTTTGTGATTCGCGCCGGGAGAAGCCGTGGATGGCTGATACGCTCGTGCTGGTTTGGTCAACCACCAAGGGAATTGGCAGCGCTTGTGTGCTGCACGCGTTGCAAGAACACGACATTCAGCTCGATCGAGCCGTCGCGGAGTTTTGGCCGGAATTCGCTCAGGCTGGCAAGGCCAAAATCACGCTCGCGCAGTTGTTGTCACATCAGGCTGGTCTTTGTGCTTTGGACCGACGAGTCAATGTACTCGACTACGACGCGGTAATCCAAGCGCTGGAGATACAGAAACCACTCTGGGCTCCCGGGACCGCTCATGGTTATCACGCGCGCACGTTCGGGTTTCTTCTCGACGAACTGATCCGCCGAATCGCTGGAAATACTTTGTCGGCTTATTGGCAAGTGAACTTCGCGCGGCCTCTCCAGCTCGATTTCTGGATCGGTTTGCCGGAGAAAGAGGATCCGCGAGTAGCGATGATTTACGCGGCGAAGAGCGGAAGAGCGCGGGAGCCGGAGCAATTTTATCGCGATCTGGTAACTCCGGGCACACTCGCGCGGAAAGCGTTTACGTCGCCGTACGGCCTGCACGTCATCAGCAAGATGAATGATCCTGCGATTCGGGCGCAACCGATTGTCTCTTTGGGCGGGATTGGAAGCGCGTCAGCGCTTGCAAAATTCTATTCCATGTTGGCGAATGGTGGAACTTGTGATGGCAAGAGTTTCTTCTCAGACAAAACGATCGCTTGGATGAACACTAGTTTATCGGACGGCGTAGACTGCGTTTTTCAAATTCCCACGGCGTTTTCGGCCGGATTCATGAAAGATTCACGAGATGCTGCACGAAATATATTCGGACCATTGCCAACCTGTTTCGGGCATCCAGGCGCTGGCGGCAGCCATGCTTTTGCCGATCCGGAAAACAGAATCGCGTTTGCGTACGTGATGAATCAAATGGAGCAGTCGCTTTTGCCTAACGAAAAGTCGCTGCGACTGGTCGAAGCAATTTATGGTAGGGGCGATTAATCTCAATCGTCCTTGAAGGCGGTTCAGCGAACCGCCTCTGGCTATTCGCCGATTGCACTGATGAAAACTTTGCGCCGATGGCATGCGCGGCGATGCTCGAACAGGAAGATGCCCTGCCACGTACCGAGCTGCATTTTACCATCGATTATTGGCACGGTTTCGCTGGTGCGCGTTAGTACCATTCGGATATGCGACGGCATATCGTCGCTCCCTTCGGAGCTGTGCTTGAAGTAATCGGCATCTTCTGGCACGAGCCGATCAAAAAACTCTTCCAAGTCGCGCCGCGCGGTTGGGTCCGCATTTTCCATGATGACAACGCTGCAACTGGTGTGCTGAACGAAAACAGTCACTGTCCCCATTCGTACTCCAGACCCGTCGATTTGCGACTGCACTTCGCCGGTGATTTCGTAAAGACCCTTGCCGCGGGTTCGGACTTCGAATCGATCGTGTTGGACGCGCATTACGAGCGCAGCCTATGCATGGGTGAGCATCAGATCAAAACACGCTTTCGCGATAGTTTTTTTGGCGTGCCGCTTTGTTCTGGCCGAGCTGAGATCGGCGCTCCTTGGTAACCCATTGATCTCCGCACCGGCTGATGCCCTATTTACATTCGATGCACGGGGACATCGAGCGCGTGCTGTTTGATGAGCTCGCAATTCACAAGCGCCTGGATGAAATGGCCGCGCAAATCACAGCGGACTATCGTGACCGCGAGTTGACGGTAATCGCAGTCCTGACTGGAAGTCTTATCTTCATGTCGGATCTGCTGCGGCGCATTCCGCTTTCCTTGAAATTAGATTGCCTGAATGTCGTGAGCTATCACGGAAAAGCGCAGACGAGTGGGCGCGTTACCTTCAAAGACATGAATCTCCCCGATGTCTTCGGTCGAGATGCGCTGGTTCTGGATGATATTCTCGATACCGGCCGCACGTTGTGCGTCGTTTGCGAAAAACTAAAAATGGCCAAACCTCGCAGCCTCCGTGTGTGCGTGCTGTTAAGCAAAAGAAAACAGCGTGCGCGATATATTGATGCGGATTACGTCGGCTTTGAAATCGAGGATGACTTCGTCGTCGGTTACGGCCTCGATTTCATGGAGCGCTATCGCAATCTTCCGTACATTGGTGTGTTGAGAAAAGAATTGCTGGAGCAGTTTTGAGCCTTATGTCGAGTGAAGTCGAGACGTCCGCCGGGGTTACTGTAAGCTTGTGCCACGGGATTCTTCGGCTCCGCTCGGATGATAATGATTAGATGAGAGTGCGAGTGAAATTTTACGCGCAATTGCGCGATCTGGTTGGAATAGATGAGTTGGAGCTCGAAGTCGCGGGCAATGCAACGGTTCGCGATTTGCTCGAGCAACTGTATATGGAACGACCCGCACTCGCTGAACATGACACCAGTATTTTGATTGGCGCAGGTGTGGAGTTTGTGGATCGGAATTACAAGCTAAACCCAGACGAGGAGATCGCGATCATGCCGCCGGTGCAAGGCGGATGAGCCTTTGGCGTCCGGGTTTCTCGACGCTAATCTGATTACCTCGTGCATGGGTATTCTTCGGCAACACGCTTTGTTACATCGACAAATCATCGCCAGGATCGCGTTTCAATGGGCAAATGCCCCGCTTCTTTGCATTGGCGACAAAATCCAGAAATTCGCGTCCTGCTGCGCCCAACGTCATCGTCGCAGCTTTTTCGAGCGCTTGCCCGATATTGAGTCCGCTTAGGTAAACAAGTTTGAAGGCGGCTTTGATTTCGTCCCGCTCCTTTACGCTGAATCCCGCTCGACGGAGTCCGACGATGTTTAATCCGAAAACAGCGTTGCGCTCCGCCGCGATGACAAACGGAGGCAGATCTTTTCCAAATGCTGAGCTGCCCTGCACCATCACTAATCGCCCGATATGCATGAACTGATGAAACGTCGATCCCCCGCCGAGGAACGCTCCGTCGTCGACGCGGACATGCCCGGCCAACAGGCAATTGTTGGCGATAATAACGTCGTTTCCGACGATGCAATTGTGACCGATGTGCGCTCCGGCCATCAGGAAATTTCTGCCGCCGATCTTCGTGGCGCTGCCATCAGGACTGCCGCGGTGAATGGTGCAGTATTCGCGGATGACATTGCCGTTCCCAATTTCAACGTTGGTTTTGCGTTCTTGCGAAAATGAAAGATCCTGCGGCGGCGCGCCAATGATGGCGCCGTGTCCGATGAAATTTCCGTAGCCCATTATGACCTCGCCCTCAATCACGACGTGTGATTGCAACACCGTCCTATCGCCGATTGTTACATGCGGCCCGACAATCGAAAACGGGCCGATCTCCACACCTGCACCGATTTTCGCATTCGGATCAACGATCGCTGTGGGATGGACATTTGTGAGCGGCGATTTTTGCATACGACCGTCACAGAACGCCGGCCTCTTTGAAACTGAAATAACCCGGACTCGCATCGGCTGGCGCGCCAATAATGATGTGATCGAGTAATTTGATCTGTAAAAGTTCGGCGGCTTCGGCCAGGCGCCTCGTTAGACCATGGTCGGTTTGACTCGGCGACGGATCGCCGGATGGATGATTATGCGCAACAATGACGGCGTAAGCCGAACTGATCAATGCGGGACGAAACACATCTCGCGGGTGCGCGATACTTTCGTTAATGCTTCCGAGCGAGATCTCCTCCACGCGAATTAGGTGATATCGTGTATCGAGCAGAATCACCCGCAACGATTCCTTTTGGAGTCGCCGCATCTCTGGACCGACAAGCTCATTCGCCAGTTCGGGCGAGTCGATTTTCTGTTTCACCCATCTTTCTCGTGCCAAGCGGTCACCCAGTCCGAAAGCCGCAACGAGTTGAACTGCCTTGGTGAATTTGACCCCCTTAATTTTTGATAATTCCTCCACGGAGCAGCGACTCAAGCCCGTAAGCGAACCGTATTTTTCCAATAGCTGGCGGGCGACCTCAATTGCATTTGCACCCGAAACACCCGTGCGCAGCAAGATCGCGATCAGCTCCGCATCAGTGAGTGCGCGCGCACCGTGCGCCGCCAATTTCTCCCGCGGCCGTTCATCCTCGGCCATCTCGTGAATCTTGAGCTGCACCATTGTTCGAATTAGCAGCGAGTGCGCCGCCACTGATTCATCAAACGCGGAGTTGATCGAACATGTCGCACAAGGCATCGCCGAGAGAGAAGAGTGCGTCGGTGTAACGATTTGGCTGCATGCCGTCGAATGCGCATTGCGCTTTGCGGATTAGGTCGCTGCCCACAGCGATCGATTCGTTCAACGCTCCGTTATTCGCGCCGTTTCTTAACAGCTCAATCATCTCTCCGATGTTTTCGTCCAGCGCAAACTGACAACAACGTTCCCGTTCGAAATCCGAAGCCGATCGTAGGAAAATCAATACTGGCAACGTAAACTTACCTTTGCGCAGGTCGGTTCCGAGAGTTTTACCGGTGACGCTTTCGGTTCCGGCAAGGTCAACACAGTCATCGTAAATCTGATAGGCGGTCCCGATTTGAAATCCGAAATTTTTGAATGTTTCGATCACGGTCGGATCTGCTTCACTGATGACTCCGGCCAACTCGGCTGCGGCGGAAAAAAGCGACCCGGTCTTCATTTCAACGATGCGCAAATAATCCTGGAGCGTCAGGTTTAGATCGAACCTGCGCTGCGTCTGAATCATTTCCCCAGAGCAAACCGTCGAAGCTGTTCGCGCGATAGCCCGACCGATCTCTGCGTTTTCAAAGTTTGTCGATAACGTGAGGGCGTGTGCGAAAAGGCAGTCGCCGAGCAAAATGCTTAATGAATTTCCCCAACGCGCATTTGCGGTCGGCTGAGCACGACGCCGTTCCGCTTCATCCATCACATCATCGTGCACAAGTGTAGCGATGTGGATGAGTTCCACGATCACCGCCAGGTCGATATGTCCGGAGTTGATTGTGCCCGTGGCGCCGCCCGCGAGCAAAGCCAGCAGCGGTCGAAGACGTTTACCGCGGCTGCCGATCGCATACACGACATACCCTTCGATTGCGGGATCGAATGCTGACGCCTGTTGGGCGATGCGTTTCTCGACCTCTTCGAGATGCGGTTGAACTAGTTTAGCTACTTCCGCGAGGGAAAACGCCTGCGAGCCTCGCGCGCTCGCAATTTTGCCATGGTTCGTGCTGGATTGCGTGCGCGCGAAGACTTCCACGAAGCGAGAATAACGGGGCGGCCATATTAGAGCAAGCTTGTAGCTCGTTTTCGACGAAGTTTGCGACCGAACTGGCACTACCGTTTATGCAGCCAGGAATAACTTCCATACTTTTGATCAACTAACTCTCCTGCTCGCTTTAGGATTTGTTCATTGATCTCGAGCTGACTGCGATTCGCCGATAAACTGCGTGCAAATCTCTCGGCCACGTCATTCGCAAAAATGACACCTTGAATACTGCCCTGTTGCAATAATCCGCGGCGGGTTCGGCGTTGCGCGGCGCCCGCGACCTTGCGTCCGTTAATCATCACGTCAGCGCGCACGGGACTCGCGAAGCAATTGTAGGCAGGGACGACGCGCTGCGGCTTCCGGTCGGCGCAGCGCGCCGGCGATACCAATTCTGCCTGTTGACCGACTGCGTTTAAGCTGTCAGCCAAAGCGCGATGAATTTGTTCGTAGATCGTCACCGACGATTCACCAAACGTCGGATCGCTCGCTGGAATTACGATTGAATATGTCAGGTCGGTTCCATGTAAAACGATTCCCCCGCCTGTCCAACGTCGAATCAAATCTCGTTGCGTGGCATAAAGCGCCACATCGGAAAATCTGCCAAAATATCCGAAGGACAATGCAGGAGACCGCCAACCGTAAAATCGAATGGATGGAACGTCTGCCAACTCCAGGAGTGCTTCATCGATCCCCATATTCATGGCGGCCGAATGCGCCGCGGCATCCTTGTAAACAGCCAGTGTGGCGAACAACTTGTCCGTCATTCTGAGCGAAGCGGAAGCGAGGAATTCCGGCGTATGAGAGCCGGCGATTCCGCGAGGTATTTCGAGTCCGGTCGACATGACGATTATCTATCAAGTTCGTCTAAGATCTTCGCCAGTGCCTCTCGCGGATGTGGGTGCGCAGTGATTGGACGCCCGATGCCGATGTAGTCTGCGCCTGCCCGCAGTGCGTCTCGAGGCGTCATGAATCGTTTCTGATCGCCCGGCTCCGCCCAGCTAGGCCGAATTCCCTGGACAGCGATTTTGATTCTGTCGCCGAATTCAGAGCGCAACCGTTTCAGCTCATGTGGACTGGCCACAAGTCCATCGATCCCTGTTTTGACGCCTAATCTGGCCAGGTTGAGGACCTGATCCTCGACGTTTTGGCGAATTCCAACTTCCCGCAGCGTTTGTTCGGTCGCGCTCGTCAGCACGGTCACGCCGAGGAGCAGCATGTTTTCGCCTCGAACGGTGGTCGCGGCGTGAATCATTTCGCTGCCGCCGCTCAAATGGATCGTGAGCATCTGCACGCCGAGTGTGTTTGCGGATTCGACTGCTCGGGCGACGGTGGTCGGAATGTCGTAAAGCTTGAGATCGAGCCAGACCTTTGCGCCGGTGGACAAAACCGCGCGCACAATCCCCGGTCCTTCAGCCGTATAAAGTTGCAGTCCGATTTTGAAAAAAGAGATTTCACCTTGGAGTTGCTCAACGAGTTCCAGCGCCTTTTGCCTGGTAGCGACGTCGAGTGCAACAATGATTTTGTCGTTTGTCATTCTGAGCGAAGTCGAGAAAGCCCGCAGCGTAACCTTTGACTGGCAACAAGGAACGTCTCGACTACGCTCGACATGACGATATGCAAGTGCTCGCACCTGCAAAAATCAATCTTTCACTGCGAATTCTTGGGCGACGCAGTGACGGTTTTCATGAAATAGAGACGCTCATGGCGCCTATTTCGCTGTGCGACGAGATTCAAATTAAACGGCGCAGTGGCAAGACAAAAATTGAGTTTCAGTGTGACGACTCATCGGTGCCGAAGGGTGATGGCAACCTAGCCGTTCTCGCGGCAAAGCTCTTTTTGGAGAGGACCGCGATAAACTCCGGTGTTTCGATCGAGCTGAAAAAGAAGATTCCGCACGGCGCCGGTCTGGGTGGAGGAAGCAGCGACGCGGCTTCTACACTGCTCGCGTTAAACGATCTCTTCGACACGAAATTGTCGCCTCAAGCGCTTATGAAAATGGCGGGGCCAATAGGATCCGATGTACCATTTTTCATTCTTCAATCCGCGGCAGTATGCAAAGGACGCGGCGAACAAGTGAGGCCAACCGGATTACGCGAACAATTACCGCTCTTGTTGCTGAAGCCGGGGTTCGGCGTACCGACGCAATGGGCATATTCGCACTGGCTCGACTCGCGCGAAATTCCGGGAGCCTCCTACACTGCTCAAGCATTCGCCGGGCAAATTTTTCTGAATGATCTGGAGCGGCCTGTCTTCGAAAAATTTATTTTCCTGGCTCAAATGAAAATGTGGTTACTCAAGCAACCAGAAATCGGCGCAGCGCTAATGTCCGGCTCGGGTTCCA
This sequence comes from Candidatus Udaeobacter sp., assembly GCA_035713885.1. Lineage (GTDB taxonomy): Bacteria > Verrucomicrobiota > Verrucomicrobiia > Chthoniobacterales > UBA10450 > Udaeobacter. The sequence continues at coordinate 49,148 of DASTMV010000126.1, forward strand.
CAGTTTTTGCAGTGCTGCGCGACAATGCAGATGCTGATCGCCTGGCAAAGCGCGCGAAAGCGGAGCTTGATCCGGAACTTTGGACGTGCACGTGCCAGACGCAGCAATCTTGAGGTAGGGCGATTCATCGAACCCGCCGAGACGACTGAGATCAATCGGCGCCTACCTATTCGCCAAGGCGTCGGCGAAACTGCGCTCGTCCGTATTCGCGGTTGAGTTTCGAGATAAAACTCGCGCTGATCTCTGCGGGGCAAACTGCTTCACACTCGTAAGTGTTGGTGCAATTGCCGAACCCCTGCGCGTCCATTACCTGCACCATTTTTAATACGCGGCGCTCACGTTCGGGAAGGCCCTGTGGCAAAAACGACAAGTGCGAGACTTTTGCAGCAGCGAAAAGCATTGCCGATCCGTTCGGGCAAGCTGCCGCGCACGCGCCGCAGCCGATACAGGCCGCCGCTTCCATTGCCAGATCAGCATCGTGTTTGGGAACAGGAATTGAATTTGCCTCGGGCGCGGACCCGGCGCGGGCAGAGATGAATCCGCCCGCTTCCACAATCCGATCCAGCGCGGTGCGATCTATCACGAGATCTTTCACGGTGGGAAATGCGCCGACGCGAAACGGCTCGATTGTGATGGTGGCGCCGTCGAGAAATTTCCGCATGTACAGCTCGCACACTGCGCCTGGATGATCGGGGCCATGAGCTTCGCCGTTCACAGTCAGCGAGCAGGTGCCGCAGATCCCTTCGCGGCAATCGGAATCGAACGCGATTGGTTCCTCGCCGGTTTGCAGCAGCTTCTCGTTGAGGATATCAAGCATCTCGAGAAACGACGTGTTTGGCGAAATGTCACTGACCGTGTAACCGACCAGTTTGCCCTCTGATTGGCGATTCTTTTGCCGCCAGATTCTCAAACGGAAGTTCATGGTTGAGAATTGAGAGCTAAGAGTAAGGACCTTCGCAGGTCGCTCAGTATCCGGCTCAACTCCTCGGCGTCGGCGTGGATCTTACGGAACTGATCTTCACTGAAAAAATTTTGACGCCGTGCTATGGATGCTTGCGATAGCGCTTCGAAAACTGAGCCGGCGGCGATCTCGACAAAACGCACAAAATCGTGTTTTGAGGAACGAAAGGAGCCTTCAGCGATATTGAAAGAAATCGACACAGTCGCTCTCCACAGTTGGTTCGTTAGGGCAAGACGCTCCTCCGATGGGAAATTTTGGGTTTCGTTGTAAATGAGACCGGGGAAATCAATTGCCTTTTGCCAAACACCTAATGTTTCAAAGTTAAACATCCTCTTTCTCTCATCTCTCAACTAAAGAGTCTCAACTGACTTCACTTATAGCTCCTCTGCGCTAAGTGCACGTTCTCGAAATTCAATGGTTCGCGATGGAGTTTCGGGTATTGACCATCACCGTGAAATTCCCATGCGAACACGGCGGCATGGTTTTCGTCGTCGCGGAGCGCCTCGCCCTCGGCCGTTTGATGTTCCTCGCGGAAATGGGCTCCGGCGGACTCGTCGCGCTCCAGCGCATCGATGCACATGAGCTCGGCGAATTCGAGGAAATCTGCGACTCTCCCCGCGCGTTCCAGTGATTGATTATAATCTTCTTCATCTCCCGGCACCCGCACATCGTGCCAAAACTCTTCGCGCAATTCCGGAATGCGTCGGAGCGTTTGGCGCAATCCTTCTTCGCTCCGCGACATGCCGCATTTGTCCCAAAGTAGCAGGCCTAGCTCGCGGTGGAACGAATCGAGCGAGCGCTTTCCGTTGATCTTCAGGAGTTTCTCGAGCCTCGCCCGAACGCTCTGTTCGGCTTGCTGGAACTCCGGGGAATCGGCAGACGGCCGTTTCCCCATCTGGCCGGCAAGATAATTCGGCAATGTATTAGGCAAAATGAAATAACCGTCCGCCAGACCCTGCATCAACGCACTGGCCCCAAGGCGATTGGCTCCGTGGTCGGAGAAATTCGCTTCGCCAATGACGAATAGCCCGGAAACATTGCTCATCAGATCATAGTTCACCCAAAGACCACCCATGGTATAGTGTACCGCAGGGTAAATGCGCATGGGCACTTTGTAAGCGTCCTCGCCGGTGATTTTTTCATACACTTCGAACAAGTTGCCGTAGCGCTCCCTAATTGTGTTTTCACCAAGCCGTTTGATCGCGTCGGCAAAATCAAGATAAACGCCGCGACCTCCTGGACCGACGCCGCGTCCGTCATCACAAACCTCCTTCGCCGCACGCGATGAAATATCGCGTGGGGCAAGGTTGCCGTAGCTGGGATATTTTCGCTCGAGATAATAATCGCGATCCGCCTCGGGAATTTCGCCTGGTGATTTGAGGCGATGTTCGGCGCGTTTCGGAACCCAGACTCGTCCGTCGTTGCGCAGCGACTCGGACATTAGCGTGAGCTTGGATTGGTAGTCGCCGCTCACGGGAATGCACGTGGGGTGAATCTGTGTGAAGGATGGATTCGCAAAGAGGGCGCCCCTTTTGTAAGCGCGATAAGTCGCTGTCACATTGCAGCCGCGCGCATTGGTCGAGAGATAAAACACATTGCCATATCCACCGCTGGCGAGCACAACCGCATCCGCGGCGTGTCTTTCCATTTTTCCCGAGCGCAAATTTCGAGTGATGATTCCCTTGGCCTGTTCATTCACGATGACCAAATCGAGCATCTCTGTTTGCGGAAACATCCGCACTGTGCCTGCAGCGATTTGCCGGCAGAGCGCCTGATAACAGCCCAACAAAAGCTGCTGTCCGGTCTGGCCGCGTGCGTAAAACGTCCGTGAAACCTGTGCGCCGCCGAATGAGCGGTTGGCCAGATATCCGCTATATTCGCGGGCAAATGGCACGCCCTGCGCTACACATTGATCAATAATGTTGTTGGCGATTTGAGCGAGCCGATAAACGTTCGCTTCGCGGGAACGAAAATCGCCGCCCTTGATGGTGTCGTAAAACAGTCGGTAAACACTGTCGCCATCGTTCTGATAATTTTTAGCTGCGTTGATACCGCCCTGGGCTGCGATCGAATGCGCGCGTCTTGGCGAATCCTGGAAACAAAAACATTTTACCCGGTAGCCGAGCTCACCCAGCGTCGCCGCTGCGGATCCGCCCGCGAGACCACTCCCAACTACAATAACCTCAAATTTTCTCCGGTTGTTTGGACTAACCAAACGCGAATGGTCCCGGTTATTGCGCCATTTTTGAGCCAGCGGTCCCGGCGGAATTTTCGGATCTAGCGTGCCAATCATGCAATCAAATAACTAAACCATCTCGTATGTCATTCTGAGCGAAGCGAAGAATCTCGGAGCAGTCAGGACCGCTTTCAGACGACTATCCAGAGATGTCTCGCTTCGCTCAACATGACAGCGTCACGTTATAACGAATGACCAAAACCTCTAGTGATCTCCCCACTTCTCCTTCTTAAATGATACCCGACCCGACCCTTCCTCAAATGCTTCGAAATGTTCCGGATTCTGCCGGTAATACTTCTGGTGATAGTCTTCCGCCGGCCAAAACTTCATTGCCGGTAGGATTTCAGTCACTATGGGTTTCTTGAATTTTCCCGAGTGTGCCAGCTTTTCCTTTGAGGCTTCGGCAACTTTCTTTTCTTCAGCGCTGCCATAGAAAATCGCAGCGCGATAACTCGGCCCGACATCGGTGAACTGGCCATCAGCTTGCGTGGGATCGATTTGTCGCCAGTAGATATCGAGAAGTTGGTCGTAGGAAATCTTCGTTGGGTCGTAAATGATTTCGATTGATTCCCGATAGTTCGTCTTTTCCGATGTGACCAGTTGGTAAGTCGGGTTTGATTCGGTCCCCCCACAATAACCTACGACGGTTTTGATCACGCCTGGCGTCTTATCGAATGCGGGTTGAATACACCAAAAACAACCGCCGGCGAAAATCGCGTTCCTCGTCGTCGCTGGAACAGAAGTTTGCGCAGGGCTGGAAGTGATCAGGGATGCGGCAAGCACCGCCCAGCCAAACGCGCAGAGCAAGAATTGATTCATATTCTCCCTCTCATCTCGCTCCAGACGTGGCGCTGTTCAAGATGTTTCAGGTCGCCGTGGCAGTTGCAGCCTTGATCGGGAGACGACATTTTTTCCTGTGACTGAATCGATGCCGGAATTGGAGACTGCCCGTCTCGATCTTGGGCAGCTTTTCGGACGCGACGCGCCGTTGCAGGTCGATCTCGGCTGTGGCGACGGTTCTTTTCTTTGCGAGCTGGCGAAACAGTTGCCGGAGAAGAATTTTCTCGGCATCGAGCGATTGACGAAGCGGGTTGAGAAAGTTCGCCGAAAAGCGGAGCTGATCGACAACGTGCGAGTGCTGGGCACAGACACTTTGTTCGCGGTCCGCCATTTGTTGCCGACCAATTCGGTGGAAGCTTTCTATCTTTCCTTCCCCGATCCCTGGCCGAAGCGGCGGCATCAACCGCGGAGGATTTTCACGAGTGAGTTTTTGGATGCAATCGCCGTGGTGCTGAAGCAAAACGGCGTGTTGCGTGTCGCCACAGATCAGTTCGATTATTTTCAGCGAATACAGAGGCTAAGCCGCGCTCACTCAGGATTCGTAGTTGTTGATCTCGATGGGATCATTCTTCCGTTAACGAAGTTCGAGAGAAAATTCCGCGAACAAGATTTGCCGATTTATCGGTTAACACTTCGAAAAACTTCGCCGGTCAAATAGGCGCGCGCGGTCCATTCTCTTCCAGAGAATTTCAACTCCACTGCGCCGGTTTCGTCCTGACGAAAAAGTTTGATGCCGCGAGCGCGAACTTGTTCAGCCCAATCTTCGCTAATCCGCTCGTGTTCGGGAAAGTCTTGTGACGTTGCAATGATTAGCTTCGGCCGCACTGCGTCAAGAAACGCGTCGGAACCGGAAGCTGAGGAATGATGTTGACCCTTGATGAGAATATCACTCTGCAATTCCAAGTCATCGTTCAATAGCGCCTTCTCAGTTGCTGCGCCACTATCGGACATCAACAAAACGAAAGTCGCAGGCGCGACTAACAGCCGGACGACGAACGCTTGATCGTCTGCGGTCGTTCCTGCAAAGCCTGGCGGCGGGAAAAGTACCCGCGCCGAAACGGCAGGTGCCAGACAGAACTCGTCTCCTGCAGTTAAACTGGAGTGCTTGAGCCCGTGTTTCTTTAACTCCAAAAGGGACCGGGACAGTCGTCGGTGAAGAGCGGAGCGGTCAGGCGCCGGATTATCGAACGCTTGAGTGTGTGGAAAATCTTCCAGCAATTCAATGGCGCCACCGATGTGAAGGGAGTCTCCGTGAGTGAGAAACAGTCCGCTCAGGCGATTCACTCCGGCCCAATGCAAATATTCGCGAACCACGCGCCCGTAAGTACGTTCGCTGCCACAATCAAACAACCAGTTCGTGCCGGCCGTTCGCAGGTACGTCGCGGCCCCGGCTCCCAAATCTAATACTGTCATTCTGGCTGATGACTCTTCGTTCCAACTCAGCGGCGCGACATAAAAATGGCCGCCCGGAATTTGAGCGAACAGATTCACGATTCCAATAACCAATGTAGCCAGACTCCAGTTTGCATTGTTGAAAACAACAGCGATCCAAGGGAAAAGCGGAGTGGTCAACAGCGAAAGAAGCGCAATGGCAAGGATAAGGAATGCAATTGGAACAACTACCAAGTTTGCCAATAGAGAGATTGGTGTGACCAGGTGGAAATACCACAAAATCAGCGGCAACGAGCCAATCCACGCGGCCAGCGATACAGATGCTCCACCTGAAACCCATTCATAACTGGAGTGCATCCAACGACGCGGTCCGTGCAATAAGGTTTGCGGCAGGAAAGGATCCGGAGCGCCGCGGCGCTGCAATATTCTGAAGAATGGCTTGGTGAACAATACAATTGCGCCAACCACAGCGAAAGAAAGCTGGAACCCGGTGGAAAACAGTTCGTTGGTATTCCAGCAAAGAATGAAGAACGCCGCCGCAGCCAGGCTGTTTGCAAGAAAGACCTTTCGCTCAAAGAATATGCCGCCGACCAGGATCGAAGCCATCGTCGCGGCACGGATACTCGAGACGTGCAGTCCAGTCACAGCTGCATAGAAAAAAAGCAGGGGAATGATGATTGCAGCCGCCGTTTTGCGTGAGAGACGCGCGAGTGTCGCCGCTATCCATAGGAGAGTTGCTACAATTCCTACGTGCAGTCCCGCGACCGCGAACAGGTGAAGAGTGCCCGTCTGCTGGAACGGTTCTTCGATATCCTCGGGCGCCTGGTGTCTTAACCCCAGCACGATCCCGCTGAGAAAAGTTTGTACTTCGGGCGCATTCTCCAGGCCGCCGCCCAGCGCGTTCTGCATCCAACTCCGCGACTTTTGTGCCGCGCGGAGGAGTGGATTGCCTCCGCCGCGGTGAATCAGAGTGCCGTTCTCCGAATATCGGACAAAAAGCATTCGGCGGACATCGTGCCGCGCTAGGTAGGCACGCATATTAAACTCGCCGGGATTCCGCTGCGCGGCGATTGGCTCGGCAGCTCCAAAGAGCCTTAATTCATCTCCAAATTCAGGATCGCCTTTCCAACGCACCTGCCAGATGGCGCCCGCAGTTTGTTCTGTGCCTTCAAATTCGATGGAAGTGAGTTTCAGCAGGAATGTTGCGAATCCGCTCAGTCCAATCTTGGGTTCGGTTATCACTGATCCAACTGCTGTGACAGTGCGCGGCCGGTCGCCCAGCTTGTCCGCGAGTTGCTGTCCTTCCGTGTTGGTTGTTGCGAATTTGTGCAGCAGAAAAAATCCCGCTGCGACGACGAAATACGTTCCAACTAATCTTGGCCAGCGCGCCAGAATGAGAATGCATGCCGTGAGGACGATCGCTGCTGGAATGAGGGCCGCAGGTGGCAACGGCAAAATTTCCGCTAGGATAATTCCCATGATGGCCATTAACGCCAGACCGACAAATGGCTGCCGCGGGGGGTTCAGCAATCTCATGCCATCGCATTTTTCGCTTATTGGGCGTTTGCAGCGCAAGTCGTAATGTTGGATGAGCTCATTGCGACGGCTGAGATCTGTAGCCACGCGCCTTTAGCGTGTCAGAGACAACGGCTCGCACGGCCGCGTTTGTAAGAAGGCGACCGGAATACTGTTTCAGCGGCCTGTGCAATTTCGCTCGTCGCAATGCAAAACTGAATGCGATGCGGGCCTCAGCTACAACGAGATGCACGATTCTCCCGAGAAGCGTATTCTCCTTCGTGCGGGATTTATTTGAGGAAGAGCAGGGGATTGAAACCACGGACTTCGCTGCGCCACTCGCCACGCGCATGCGGCCGCGGTCGCTCGACGAATTTGTGGGCCAGGAACACATCCTCGCTCCCGGCAAACTGTTGCGCCGCGCGATCGAAGCTGATCGTTTGCCGTCGGTCATTTTTTATGGACCACCTGGCAGCGGAAAGACGACGCTTGCGCGCGTTATCGCGGAGATGACTCATGGAAAATTCGCTCGAATCAGCGGCGTCGAGAGCAATGTCGCCGAAATGCGTCGGGTCATTGCTGCTGCTGCGAATCGTCTGCGCACGTCGGGACAAAAGACGATCCTGTTTGTCGATGAAATTCACCATTTCAATAAGGCTCAACAGGATATTCTCTTGCCCGATGTAGAAGCTGGCAATCTTCGGCTTATCGGTGCGACCACCTACAATCCGTTCTTCTATGTCAACAGCGCCTTAGTTTCGCGCTCGCAAGTTTTTCGACTTGAGCCGCTCACGGTAGAACAATTGGAACAATTGATTGATCGCGCGTTATCAGATAAAGAGCGCGGCCTCGGAAATTACAATGTGAAGATGGACCGGGATGCGCGCCGCCATCTGGCGAAACTCAGTGACGGCGACGCGCGGAAGTGTTTAAATGCGCTTGAGATTGGCGTATTGACGACGCCGCCGGCTGTAGCCGGGATCGCCGACCCCGGCAGCGCAATCAGCGATCGCGGCTACAATGTCATTTATTTCACGCTGGCGGTTGCCGAGGAAAGTATCCAGCAGAAAGCGGTTGTTTACGATCGTGTCGGCGACGCGCACTACGATACCATCAGCGCGTTTATCAAAAGCATGCGCGCTTCCGATGAAAAAGGCGCCATGTATTGGCTGGCGAAAATGCTGCATGCTGGCGAGGACTTTCGTTTCATCGCGCGCCGGATCGTTGTTTTCGCCAGCGAAGACATCGGTCTTGCTGATCCCGAAGCATTGCAGTTAGCCATCGCGACACAGCAGGCGGTGGAATTTGTCGGAATGCCCGAAGCGCGAATCCCACTCGCGCACGCGACCGCTTACATGTGTCGCGCACCGAAGAGCCGCGAAGCCTACGACTCGTTGAATGCTGCAGCCCAACAGATCGAGGCCGAACAAACGAAAGCCGTCCCCGAGAACCTCAAGAACAAACATTTCCCGATAAATCCGCAGAGCTAATGAACGCTCTTTAGCATGGCAAATTCTGCGGATGGTCGTTGTGTATTCGCCATGGAGCTGAGGTGACCTGAAAAAATTAGCAGGCCGAAGCAAACAGCGTTGAAAGTCAAGAAAAGCGCCAATGCGTTCCAGAGGGGGCCTTCACGCCAATGCTGATGCACTTTTTTCCAGTTGGAGAAAATGTGGAATGCCGAAAGCAGAGTTGCCTGGTAAAGACCGTAGAGGATGTAATGCAACTCGATACCGTGCCACAAACCCATTAATCCGAACGCGAGAAAATATCCAAGGATCGCTGCTGTATTCAGATTCTTGAACCATTTCCCGCGCCCTGCAGCGAGCAGGAAGCGCATGTAAACGTGGTCGCGAAACCAGAACGACAGGGTGATATGCCAGCGGTTCCAAAAATCACGAATGTTTCGCGCCAGGAATGGGCGGTTGAAGTTTTCGGGAGTGTGGATGCCAAACAGGTAGCTGACACTGATGGCAAAAGCGCTGTATCCCGCGAAGTCGAAGAACAAATAGAAACTGTAGGCGTACATGTAACTGAGCAGCGCACCGAAGCCGTTGCCCCGCGCTGTGAATTTGAGCCAGTATTGTTCGATTAAGGCGGCCAGTATGAACTTGTAGAGCAATCCGCGAAACAAATGCTGCACCGCGCCATCCAGGTCGGCCAGGAACTCGGTCCGGCTTCGCCTTTTTCTCCAATCGGGAAGGAAGCGGCGATAGCGATCGATCGGGCCGGAGGAAATCGTCGGGAAAAAAAATAGAAACATGAACAGATCGATGGTGCCGGGGGTCTCGATTACGCCGTCGCGAAGACAAAACACAAGGTCCAGTGCACGAAAAGTAACGTAAGAGATTCCGAGAAATCCGAACTGCGTGTGGGGCGAGACGAGCGGAATGAGTTTTGTAAGCACAAGTGGAAGCAGGCTTACACCAAGCGCGCCGTAGAATGGCCAGCCTGCGCGTGCGCCAGCGCTTGCGAAGGCGCGTATTATCAGCCATTGCCACAACGCAAAAGCCAGTACCATCCAGATTTCGCGCAGCGGAAAATGAGCGCGTAAATGCAGCACGTCGTGGTACTGCGCGAGCAGCATGGCTGTAGTGATGAGCAACGCCCATCGCCAGCCGGCACGGCCGATCAAACCCAGAATGACGGTCGGCACCGCTACATAAAGCAGCAGGACGAAATACGTGAAGTCCGCGTAGGGAATCACAGCGACCCGGCTAGCGCGGCTCGGTCGACCTTGCCATTGGCCGTCATTGGAAATTTATCAAAGAAAACAAATTTGCGCGGTAACATGTAACCTGGCAGCCGCTCACCGAGTTGTGTGCGCAAGCTATGCGCCAGCTGAAAGTCTGATGTTTCATGGCGCGCTACTAACAGCACACAAGCAGTGAGTGATTGAGCGGTGCCGTTTTTGATTCTCGGGATTATGACGGCATCCCGCACGATCGTCAGCTTGCGCAGATTCGCTTCAACATCCTGCAGTTCAATGCGGTATCCATTAAGCTTGATTTGGTCATCGAGACGGCCTTCGAAGAAGAGGAGACCGTCACGGAACCGTCCCAGGTCGCCTGTTCTGTAAGCTTGCTGCCCGCGATAGTGGAAAAAGACCTTCGCTGTCAGATCTCTCCGCCCGATGTAGCCAGGACTCACGTTTGGCCCAGCGATGATGATTTCGCCGCGCTCGTTCATCGGCAACTCCTGACCGCTGTGATCGAGGAGAACGATTGTAGTTCCAGGCATCGTCCCACCGACAGGTAATGGAGAATATTGTTCAAGGATCGCGGCATCGATCTGGATGGAAGTTGTGGCCACAGTTGCCTCGGTGGGCCCATACATGTTCCAAACCTTTGCTTGCGGAAACCGCGCGAGCAGTTGAGCTGCGGATTGCGGTGTGAGCGTTTCACCGCAAAAAAGAAACCGTCGCAGGCGTGGCAGCATCGCCTCCGCGAATGTATCTTCGACAAGGCACATTTGTGCAAACGACGGTGTGGAAACCCACGTGCTCACGCCGGACGTTGCCAGCGTGCGATAGAGTTGTTTGGGATTTTCGATTAGATCGCGGCCAATGCTGAAGAGCGTGCCGCCTGTGGCGAGGCTGCAGTACAAATCCATTACGGAAAGATCAAACGAGAAAGGCGCCTGATTCAAAAATACTTCGGCACGCTCGCTGAACCGTTGTTCTTCCAGCATCCAGTTAATGAAGTGTTCGAGGCAATCCAGGGTGATAATTACGCCCTTTGGTTCTCCCGTGCTGCCACTTGTGAAGAGGATGTAAAACGGCGCGTTTTTCTCAATGCGTTTGATATTGTCTCGAATTTCCCGTGCGGAAAATTGCGCAACGTGTTCTGGAGTAAACAGTGCCGCAGCGCGTGAGGTTGTCAGAATTTTGTCGATTCGCTGTTGCGGCAGCGTTGTGTCAATCGGGACGTAGGGCCGCCCAGATTTCGCGGATGCTATGAACGCAATCAGCATCTCTGGCTCGCGATGGCCGAGCACTGCAATCGGGCTAAGATCATCACCGAACCGCTCTGCCAGATACGATGCAAGCGCGTCAGAGCGTTTGCGCAGTTCGCCATAGGTAAGGTTTCGATCTGCACTGATATGTGCGACGGCATCTGGCGCTACTGCAGCCCAATGATCAATTCTTTCGATTAGGTTCACTAAAAGCCCTGATACACAAACGGCGGCGTAGAAAAATCGCCACGCCCATACATCACGATTAAGGCCAGGATGATACCCAAATAATAAAGAACCAGCAGTACGCGATGTAGGATCGGATGTGCTTCGAGCCAGCTCACATGCTCATTCGCTGCTGAAGATCGGCGATCACAGCTCGCGGTGTGCGCCAGCACTCGCGCTCAAATTCCGCTGGCGAAATTTTCAACCCGAACTCCTCTTCGATCATCAGGATCAACTGAACTGTTTTCATCGAGTCGAGCACTTGGTATTCGTACAAAGGGAGATCGAGATTCGTACGCACTTCATCCGTCTCGCCTACCGAAGTGAGAAGTTGGAGTACCCTATCGGAAAAATCCGCAGCTATCATGGTGACGCATAGCCGTTGTGCCGCCTCAACGGATGGAAGATGATCAATTCTCAGCTTTCTGGCAAACGCCGGTGAAAGAAATCATCAAGTGCGCGATCATAATAGATCCAACCCTTGGCAGTCAGATGACTCTTGTGAAGATAAAGAAAAGCCGGGTCTTCGTCGTGCCCCTTAAATTCAATTAGCGCGAAATGGTATTGTTCTGCGAGTGCATGAAGCCTGTTGTAATAGCTGTCCCGACCTGACCGCGATATGCCTCTTTGATCGTAGGAGTGCCCATCAAATGGCATACTCAGCAGGAGCGGCCGTGCGTGAACGCTTGCCAGGGTTCGCAATAGCAATTCCAGATCGGTCCATCCCGGCGCAGTCTCCTCGCTGTTTTCGAAGGCCGTGTCACGACTTCCCGAGGCTACCGGCTTGTGCAAGCTTGAGGTCTTTTCGGTTTTGTCCTCTTTCGTGGGTGCGAGTGCGTTTACTTTTGAGATCAGATTTGGCCAATCGATTGTTTCTAAATGACGTCGGGGGGCAGGCTTGATCTTGTGCTGAATGTGACTAAGCGCCGCGAAATGGTCGTGCGTCTCCAGCAAAGTGTTCTGCACTTTTCCGATCGGCCACAGCGCGTAGAAAACGATGCGGTCAAACCATCGTCCCGATGCCAGTAGCCTCACCGCGAAATCCACTAACGGACTTTTCTTTAGGTCACTGGGACATTTCAGCATGCGTGAAGCGATCTGCTGCTTCAGTTCGAAATCGAGGGCGGTGCCAAACACCATTTCACTAGCCGCCATTATGGAAAAATTTCCATCGTACGACCTGCAGCCAGGATTGGTCGTCAATCCGGGCGAAAGGGAGATGGCAAGCCTTTTACCACGCAAGTCCGACCCCAGAGCAGCGACTTTTTGCAGAATGTTCAATGGCGCCATGCCTCCGGCGCCCACTGGCGAAACTTGGAAGCCTGTCGGTGCAGTACGAAAGAAAATGTTCGCCCTCTCTGGGATGGAAAGCGCTGTCAGCTCTGAGCTGGCATAAAATGGCAACACGTTTGGTGCAAATGCGGCAGAACGCTGAAAGGCCAGGCCCTGGTTTTTAAGCGGAAACAACTCCGGTGCGGTCGAGAGAACGGTCGCGTGTTCGCGATGGACGGCTACCGTTCTCACGCCGAACAAGGCGGCCGCGGCCAAACAGGAAGCGATCAGGCCTGAAAACAAATGCAGCCCGCATCGGCTGATTTTGGGGCGTTCCATTATTGTGCAAGCTATTTCCGAGAATTGGCAGTGCAACTGACTTCATGTAACAAGCAGCTGTACCCTGAGAATGTTTGATGCCCATCCAGGGAGGCCGACATTGTCAGTCTGCTTATGCGACGAAACCGGCAAACAATGCGCCGTTCATCTCGTAGGGGCTGATCATTACAACAACCTAAAGTTAGTATCGCGACTTGACGCCGCAATCGAATTTCACTTCGGTATTCTGATGGCTTCCTCATCACTCTGGCAGCGGTTCCAACAATACTTTCTGGAATATCGAGAGCTCGGTTTTTCGCTCGATGTCAGCCGCATGAAATTTCCGGAGGATTTCTTCGAGAAAATGCGGCCGCGAATTACACAGGCATTTGCGGCAATGCAAGAATTGGAGGCAGGAACAATTGCTAATCCGACCGAAAAGCGAATGGTCGGTCACTACTGGCTGAGAAATCCTGCGCTTGCGCCAACGCCGGAAATCCGGGCGGAGATAACAGAGACGATTCAGCGTATCAAGCAATTCGCCAAAGACGTTCACTGCCGGAACATCGCGGCTGAAAACGGAAAAGGGTTCAAGCACCTTCTCTACGTTGGGATCGGCGGCTCGGCGCTCGGGCCGGAATTCCTTGCAGATGCGCTCGGTTCGCCACATGAGCCGATGGATATATTTTTCTTCGACAACACCGATCCGGATGGTTTCGATCGGGTCTTCGAGAAGATCGGTGATCGGCTTTCGGAAACGCTCGTCGTGATAGTTTCAAAATCTGGCGGGACAAAGGAGACACGAAACGGGATGCTGGAGGCGGAAGCCAAATTTGCTGCGAACGGGCTCCAATTTCCCAGGCATGCTGTCGCCGTTACCGGAGTCGGCAGCGAGTTGGACAAACATGCTGAAGCCAATGGATGGCTCGCGCGCTTTCCCATGCCCGATTGGGTTGGCGGACGCACATCAGTTATGAGTGCGGTTGGGCTATTGCCAATGGAGCTGCAAGGGTTTGATATCGAGGACTTTCTTGCCGGTGCCGCGGCAATGGACGAACGTACCCGGATACCGGAAGGAAGGCAAAATGCCGCAATGCTTTTGGCATTAATGTGGTACTACGCCGGCAATGGGAAGGGGGAAAAAGACATGGTCATTATCCCGTACAAGGACCGGCTGGCGTTGTTCACGAAATATCTCCAGCAACTTGTAATGGAATCGCTAGGGAAGGAAAAAAATCTCAGCGGCCAAATTGTGCATCAGGGGATTGCCGTTTACGGCAACAAAGGCTCGACCGATCAGCATTCCTACGTGCAGCAATTGCGTGATGGGGTGCTGAATTTCTTTCTGACCTTTGTGGAAGTGCGCAACGATCGGCGAGGCGCGCGGTTTGAAGTCGAAGATGGGATCACAAGCGGCGATTACCTGCAGGGGTTTCTGCGTGGCACGCGCAGCGCATTGTACGAGAAGGGAAGAGAATCGATCACAATGAGCATTCCAGAGGTGAATGCGTTCAACATCGGCTTGCTCATCGCCCTGTATGAGCGGGCCGTCGGGTATTACGGTTCACTTGTTAACATCAACGCGTACGATCAGCCCGGCGTAGAAGCCGGCAAACAGGCGGCAGGCAAGCTCTTGCAGCTCCAGAAACGGATCGAGGAGGAACTTTCTAGTGAAGGAAAAACTGCGGAAGAGATTGCGCGCTCGATCGATGCCGATCCGGAAGACGTGTTTCACCTGTTGCGGCATCTGGCGAGCAATGCTCCTCTCGTCAAGGTCGTTCCGGGCGAGGAAGCCGCGGACGACCGCTTTTCCCTCGGACAATCATCGTAATTCTGCCCTTTATGGCCCACGACTCGTCCGAGAACCGAACTGGTTCATTGACTCTCCCATGGAGCGATACGGTCCGCTTCATCCGGCAACTGAGCCACGATTTGCGCAATGATTTGAACGCGATCGAATTGCAATCGGCTTACATCAGTGAACTCGCGCAAGATGAAGAATTGCAAAGTGAGATCAAACGTTTGCGCGACGTCGTCTCAGGCGTGAACTCGAGTTTGGAACGACTCTCCAAAGCAGTCGGAGATATCAGGCCAAACAAGATTCGTTACCCATCGGCTGATTTTTTTGAGGATGTGCGCTCGCAAATTAATCGGAATTTTCCCAATGATAGCGAGGACATTACGTGGGACCTAAACGTTGACGGAATGCTGAACGTTGATCCGCAAATATTACAGGAGCTGTTTGCAGAGTTGTTCGCCAACGCCTTTCGGCACGGTCGTGGCAATGGTCCGTTGCTGGCGAGCGCGAGGATTGAAGACAACGATTTGGTTTTTACGCTCCATGAACCAAAGGCTGGTTTCGATTCTGCCACACAGAATTGGGGGCACGAGCCACTCCGGAATATGACCCAACGTCATTATGGTCTTGGGCTGAATCGCGCCCGTGCGATTGTCGAAGCTCACGGTGGGCAACTCAGAGCCCAGTACGATCCGCAAGCTTCTGCGCTCGTATCGACGGTTATACTCCCCGTTTGGAGCGGGCATTCCGATGCGTAAATACCTTTCGTTCTCACTGTTTAAGCAACTGGAGCCTGATTCTCATGCGTAGTACTAGCAGCGCTAGCTTGATGAAAACAGAGAACCATCATGTTCTGATCATTGATGACGAGCGGCCCGTGTTGATGACGCTTGACGCATTGCTGAAGCGGCATGGTTATCGAGTGGAAACGGCGGCGACAGCGTCGCAGGGCCTCAAGGCGCTAAAGCTAAACTCGCCATCGCTGGTGCTCCTCGATTTGCAATTGCCAGACGGCCATGGGCTGGAAATGCTCGATCGAATCAAGACGGAGGTGCCTGAGGTGCAGGTGATCATCCTAACTGCGCATGACTCTTTGCATAACGCCATCGAGTCGATTAAGCGGGGCGCCTACCATTTTATCAGCAAACCCTACGCGGCCGAAGAACTCCTCAGTCTCGTGGAGAAAGCACTGGAGAAGCAGTTCTTGCTCCGCGAGGCCGAAAAACTCCGGGAAAGGACAGAACAACTGGAAAAGCGCTTGGAAATCGCGCAGTCCCGCGCCACGCCAGTTTTCAACAGTAAACCGATGCAGGAGATCGCAGAATTAATTGAAGCGATGGCGCCCTCGGACGCCAATGTTCTCATCGTGGGCGAAAGTGGTGTTGGCAAGGAGGTCATCGCCAACACTATCCACGCCCGCAGCCGACGCGCTGGACAGTCGATGGTGAAGCTGAATTGCGCGGCGTTCCCGGAAACAATGATCGAGGGCGAACTTTTTGGTTACGTCAAAGGGGCGTTCACGGGGGCTACGCATGACTTTCAGGGGATGATTGCCGCGGCCGACGGCGGCACGCTGTTCCTCGATGAGATATCCGATATGCCGGCTGATTTGCAGACGCGGTTCTTACGGGTGTTGCAGGAACGCGAGTATCGACCTCTTGGCAGCACACAAACCATGAAAGCGGACTTCAGGGCGATCGCTGCGACGAACAAGCCTGTTTCCGAGGCACTCGCCGAGAATCGGCTGCGCTCCGATTTGTATTATCGGTTGAACACTTTCCAGATTGAAGTGCCTCCGCTCCGCAAACGGAGAGAAGACATTCCTCCGTTGATCGCGCAATTCGTAAAGCAATTTTCTCAACAACTCGGAAAGGCGGAGCCGGACGTTTCACCGGATGCATTTCAGAAGCTGTTAGATTATTCCTGGCCTGGAAATATTCGCGAACTCCAAAACGCCATCGAATACGGTGTAGTGTTGGCGCGGGAGGGCGTGATCGGGCTCAAAGAGTTGCCGGCAGAAATACAGCTACCTGCGGCGTTACAACAGGCCGAACTCAGCGGGTTGTCGCGAAAAAGCGTCCAAACTCTCGACGATCTCGAGCGAACCGCCATTCTCCAGGCACTGGCCGAATGCCGCGGGAATAAAAAGAAAGCAGCCGAACTGCTTGGTATCCAGCGTCCCACTCTCTATAACAAGATGAAGCGATACGCGATCGAGTTGTCGATCGCCAGAAGCTGACGATTGCTGGATCATTCACCGCGATAGAGGCAACGGGCCGTAGCTGTTTCGTGCACGACGATTTCGCAAAGACCTGGGCAGGGTTTCTCCAGCTTTTGCCAGAACCATTTGGCCATGTTCTCTATCGTTGGATTCTCCAAACCTGGAATGTCGTTGAGGTACGCGTGGTCGAGAATTTGCAAAAGTGGTTTCATCGCAGTGCTGATCTGTGCATGGTCGTACACCCAACCGGTTTTTGGATCGACATCTCCCGCGACCGACACTTCGAGTTTGAAACTATGTCCATGGATGCGGCGACATTTGTGACCTTCCGGAGCATTGGGCAAAGTCTGTGCCGCTTCAAAAGTGAACTCCTTCGTTAAACGTGCGTGCATATTCAGACTCCCCGCTGAGTCGGGCTCCAGATGAATTTGTGCATTTGAAGCTGAAAACGGACATTTAGGTTGTCTTCCAAAATCCATTCCACAATTTGTCGTGGGTCGATTCTGCCGAAGATGGGCGAAAACAATACGGCTCGGCAATGGCCAGAAATATCGTAGCGTTGAACTTTCTCTCGCGCCCACTCGTAATCGTCGCGGGAACCCATCACGAATTTCACTTCATCCTGCTGCGTGAGATGGGAGATGTTCGCCCAGAGATTTTTGTCCTCCTCACCGCTCCCGGGCGTCTTTAGATCCATGATCCGGTACACGCGCGGATCGACTTTCGAGATATCCAGAGCGCCACTGGTTTCCAGCAACACCGTGCGCCCAGAGTCACACAGCAGGGACATCAGCGGGAGGATGTTCTTCTGGAGCAATGGTTCGCCGCCTGTGATCTCGACCAATCGACAACGAAACCCCGCCACCGCATTGATGATTTGGTTCAAGGTTTGTTTCTTCCCCTCGTAAAAAGCGTACTCGGTATCGCAATAATTGCAGCGCAGATTGCAGAATGTCAGACGCACGAAAACGCATGGCCAACCCACCCAGGTGCTCTCGCCCTGAATGGAATGATAGATCTCATTAATTATGAGAGTTTTTTCGTCGTCTGACATCTCAGGAAATCATTGTCTGCCGAAATTGCTGGAAAACCTCTTACGCGAACAACTGCAAAGCAAGTTTGCTACCGCGCAGAAAAATTCGTCGTGGCTAAACCAACGGACGAAGCGGTAAGCGCTGCGGCCTTGACGGTCCGAGTGGCGTTCATAATCTGAAGTGTGCGCCGTGTCTCGCTGCCCGCCAATCTGTCGTGAATATTTTTGCTGCTTTCTATCGCTCGTCCGTTGGAAAGAAAATGATCGTTGCGGTCACCGGCCTAATTTTGATTGTCTTCGTGATCGGACATCTGCTCGGCAATTTGCAGATTTTTCTCGGTCCTGATTGGATTAACGGTTATTCGGAACATCTACGTGATCTCGGCCCGTTACTTTGGGCAATTCGCGCGTTTCTGCTCGCGACGGTGATCATTCACATCTATGTCACGATTCAGTTGGCGATTGCAAATCGCCGTGCGCGCCCGGATCATTATATCGATCGACATTACGTCAAGGCAGACTTCGCCTCGCGCCACATGGTGATCAGCGGGTTGATCGTACTTGCGTTTATTATTTATCATCTGGCGCATTTTACAGTTCGTGTGACTGACCACCGTTTTGGCCTGCTGAAGGCGGACCCCCTTGGGCACTACGACGTTTACTCGATGATGGTGTACGGATTCCAAAATTACTACGTGTCGGCGTTTTATGTGCTTGGCCTGTTCTTACTCACGCTTCATCTAAGCCATGGATCGTCCAGCTTTTTCCAGTCGTTAGGCTTCAACGACAAGAAACTGACGCCGCGACTCGCCTTGGGCGGCCGAATCTTTGCGTGGGTTCTCTTCATTGGTTACACGTCGATTCCGGTCGCAATTCTGTTGGGCTTGATCAAGCCTGCCCAGCAACTGTGACAAACAGTTTCAGCGATTACAGATTCGCCATCTGCACGCCTTCAGTCGCGGTCCGATGCGCGTAAAGCTCGCTCAGGCGCTGCGTGACAGCCCCAATGTTGCCGTCGCCGATCCGGCGATTATCAACGCTGATTACGCCTGCTAATTCGCCCATCGTGCCGGTACAAAATATCTCATCAGCATCGTATACATCAGCGAGTGACAAATCCTTCTCAATGCAATGAATCTTTTCGGCAGCACAGATCTCAATTGCAGTCGCACGGGTAATTCCTTCTGGGCAAGACACGACACGGCTCGTCAAGAGGTCACCATGACGCACGATGAACAGGTGCGTTGCATTCGTTTCAGCGACAAAACCGCGCGTATCGAGCATTAGAGCGTCGTCTGCGCCGGCGTTGTTCGCTTCTATTTTCGCCAAAATCGAGTTCAGCAGGTTTGCGTGATGAATTCGCGCATCCAAAACGTCTGGCGGCGGTCGCCGAATTTTGCTCGTGATCAGACTCAATCCGCGCTTCGTATACACAGGCGCTTTGTGTTCGGCTAATACAATCAGCGTCGGCCCGCTCTCGTTCAGGCGCGGGTCCATGCCAGAAGTGATCTTCACACCACGTGTGAGCGTCAGCCGAATGTGAACGCCATCCGTCATTTTGTTGGCAGCGAGTGTGCGTTTAATTTCTTCGATGATTTTTTCTTGAGGCGGGATTTCGGCGAAAGAGATCGCACGAGCCGAACGCTCCAAACGGTCGAGGTGTTCGCGGAGCTTGAAGATCCGGCCGTTGTAGAGACGCAGTCCTTCCCAAACTGCATCGCCGCCCTGTACCGCCGAATCGAACGGGCTGACCCCAGCCTTGTCGCGGTGCAGCAATGCTCCGTTGATGTTCACGATCAAATCGCGGTTTCGGTCGTCAAACTTCTGAAGCATCGAGGAGACAAATTAATCAGAAATCCAGGAAAGCAGGAAGATTCTAAACTCTTGTCCTTCGCGTGACGCTTTCTAATTCACGCCAATCTGTGGTGATAGAGCTCTTCGTAGCAATCGCGACAGCGCTGGTAAATTTCACGGAATCGCTCCGGCACCTCGAAATCCTTGCGACCATAAGGCTGAAACGAAGTCGTTTTTGCAACCTCACCGTACCAGTGCTTTGCCCAAATACCGTCGGTTTCGCGCAGTCCCGGCGGCCAGGACAACATCGACTTGCTGAAGTCGACGCCAATCGCGTCGCAGACCAGTCGTAGCGTTCGCTCGGGATTTTGTAGGACGTCCTTGGCATCTACAACAGGGGGAACCCTGTTCGTCCGGATTCGAACAACATTGAAAATCTCCGCCTGCTGAATGAACCCGAGATCCTCCAGCTCAGGGTTCTCGCGCTTCTTCACATAGGACGCGATGACATCGCGTGGATGGCGAATTAAGAAGCAGTTCGCCACTGCACCAAGCCACTCGCGATTCACCTGGGGCAACAGATGGTGTGTCATCTGTTTTTGAAAAAAAATCCGCTTACCGCCCGGGATTGGTCCCGTGAGATGGGCGATGATTTTCCGCCAGTCGGTTTCACCACTCGCGATCACTTCTTTTGCGCTCGGATGCTGGACACCGGTCGCTTGCAAATAAAACGCGTAGAATGGTTCGTCGATAACGGTGGTATCGTCCCGATTGCCCCATGCCCGCATCATCGCTGTTGAGATATTTCGTGGACCAGACCACATCGCGATACGGATGCTCACGGCCTGAACACTCAGGCGGCGGCGCCCGCTGCGCAACGTGTTCACAATAATGCGTTCCACCTTTGTTCAGGCAGAGCCGCTTTTAGATGGCTCGGTCTAACCTAACTCTTGGCGAAAACGCCAATCAACGGCCGACGCGATGGCGTCTTCGAGCGGAAATCACTAACGAAACCGTTCTCGGTTCGGATCTCTACGTGGCCGGCTGCACGCTTGGCGTCATAGACCAACACAGATCCGACAGGTGCCTCGTATGGATTTGAAACCGGCAGCTTTTTGAACCCGTAGTTTTTCACCAGTTCCTGACCGGCTTGTTTCGCCAGCGTCGTTTGCGGCCGCGACTTCACCACGCCCGCGGCAACGAGCGCCTCTTTAACGAAACGCCAGCACTTGGAAAGTGAATGCGCGTGAGCGCGTTCTTCGGCAATGGTAGCAGCCCGCCGCAGCTTTGGATCGATTTTCGAATCAACCTTCGCAAACGGCTTCACAATCTTCTTTGGATAATATTTGTCCACGACTTCGACGGACTGTTTTTTGCCAGAGGCATCAGTGTAATTGAATGTCGGTTTTGGTGCCGAAAACACCAATGCCGAAGCGGGATTTGGGCAGAACGCCGCTAATCCCATCACGGTGAATGTGAGGGTGAGAAGTTTTCGCATAAAGCGCGCGTTCTATCCGGTAGAACGGCCGCGCTCGCAATAGATTTTTTCCTAAGAACGTAAAATTTTCCGTTTGACATCAGTCGGATTTCTGAGGGGCAGGCGGAACTACAAAGAGGACACAAATTCGGTCATCCGCCGACGCATCGCCGCGTCTGGCAATCGGCCAATTCCGCCCTGCATGTTGTCTTCGAGATGACTCGTTTTATTCGTCGCCGGAATGGCGCACGTGACTGCCGGGTTTGCGACAATCCACTTCAGAAAAAATTGCGCCCACGATCGGCAATCGAATTCCGCGGCCCAATCAGGCAGAAGTTTCGAACGCATCTTGCTAAAAAGGTCGCCCGCTCCCAATGGCCGATTCACGATCACCGCGATTCCACGGTCGCGCGCCAGGGGCAGAACGCTCTGTTCGGCTTCCTGCTCCATGAGTGAATAGTTGATCTGGAGGAAATCGAACTTCTCGGTCCGCATCAGTTTTTCGATTTCATTTAAAGCGCTGGACTCGTAATGCGTGACCCCGATGTAGCGAATGCGCCCTTGCTGTTTCCATTCCCGCAGTGTCGCAAGTTGCGTATTCACATCGACGAGATTATGCACCTGCATCAGGTCGATCCGTTTCGTTCGCAAAAGCGCCATGGAACGCTCGGCCGATTGAATTCCACTCTCCTTTCCGCGAGTCCAAACTTTGGTGGCGAGAAACACCTTCTCTCGAATCCCGAGCGCAGACACGAGATCACCGATCACCTGCTCGGAGTGCCCATACATGGGCGACGAATCAATCACACGACCGCCCAGCTTCGCAAAGAGTGATAGTACATCGTCCAGCTGCCTCCGGGTGTCCGCAGTGAGATCGACATCGAAGACCCGCCATGTTCCGAGGCCGATTACGGGAAGTTTCTCGCCAGACGAAGGAATGATGCGCGTGAGCATCATTGATGATTCGCTTTTGCCTTCGATTGGCGATGCACGAACGGGCAAACACAATCCCGCTACGCTCACACTAATTAACCGAGTTGCCTGTCGCCGCGTCATGCGCGTCATTGCGAGCGGAATCGAAGAATCCCGCGAAGTTGCGTGGACGTTCAGCACTGGGGTATTTCGACTCTCGTTTGACATAACATGACAAGATGAACACAACTCGGCGGCGATTCATCAAACTTTCTACTGCGGGGATGTTTTCAGTCGCCGCAGCGCCAACATTCTTACGCGCAGACAAATCCGTGAAACCAATGCGCATTCTCATTCTGGGTGGTACTGGGTTCACCGGGCCCTATCAGGTGCAATATGCGTTGAGCCGTGGACACAAGGTCACCACATTCAACCGCGGCAAATCGCATCCAGGGGAGTTGCCGAAGGAAGTCGAACAGTTGATCGGCGACCGTAACGGCCAGCTCGGCGCTTTAAAAGGTCGGCAATGGGATGTGGTCATCGATAATCCCACAACTTTGCCGGTTTGGGTGCGAGATGCTGCGCAGATTTTGAAGGGAAACGTCGATCGATACGTTTTTACTTCAACTATCTCCGTCTATCAGGACTCGAAGACTGGTCTTGATGAAAACGCTCCGCTGCAAAAATACGAGGGATCTGATCCGTACAAGGAAACGCTTGAATCAATGAAAGCGAATGGCTTCAAGTTGTATGGACCGCTGAAAGTCCTTTCAGAAAAAGAGGCGGAGAAATGGTTTCCGGGAAAAACGCTCATCATTCGGCCGGGATTGATCGTTGGACCAAGGGACGAGAGCGATCGCTTCACGTATTGGCCGGTCCGGATCGACCACGGCGGCGAGGTGCTGGCACCAGGCAAGCCACAGGATTCGGTTCAATACATCGATGGACGCGATTTGGCGGAATGGACCATCCGGATGGCGGAAAATGAGGAGACCGGAATTTACAATGCGACCGGCCCGGCCACGCCGATAGGTATCGGTGGCATGCTCGATGGAATCAAGACAGCCTTGAAATCTAACGCCAGGTTTATCTGGGTTGATGAGAAATTTTTGACTGATCAAAAAGTGCAGGCTTGGTCTGACATGCCAGTGTGGGCCGGTGCCGAGGACGGAATCACCCGCACGAAAATCAGCCGTGCACTTTCGAAAGGGTTAACTTTTCGTCCGCTTGATGAAACCGC
Source organism: Candidatus Udaeobacter sp. (assembly GCA_035713885.1). GTDB lineage: Bacteria > Verrucomicrobiota > Verrucomicrobiia > Chthoniobacterales > UBA10450 > Udaeobacter. The sequence goes on from DASTMV010000126.1 coordinate 72,336, forward strand.
ACGGGACACGCTCGCCTGGTTCAAATCCCGATCACAAGATCGGCAGGCGCACATGAAAGCCGGCATTACACCGGAGCGCGAAGCAGAAGTGCTGGCTGCCTGGAACAAACAAAAAGGGTAAGGCGTTGCGCTGCGATGTGCGGACGCCGCGGCGCGTCCTCCCTGCATGTGAAACCCATCTTCTCTAAAATCGTCGACGTAAAGCCGAACGAGATTCACGCACTCTGGCTTAGCTTCATTTTCAATTTTCTCGTCCTTGGCAGCTATTATGTCATCAAACCAGTGCGCGACGATATCGGCGCACACAACGGTGTGGAAAATCTCTGGTGGATGTTTACCGGCACACTCCTGGTTGCACTCGTGGCGAACACGGCATTTTCGGCCATCGTCGCACGGATGTCGCGGCGCCGATTCATCCCAATCGCCTATCGCTTCTTTATTTTGAATCTCGCCATCTTTTACGTGGCGATGCGTTACCTGAGCAACGCTGCCCAATTTTGGGTTGGGACAGCTTTCTTCATTTGGGTCAGTGGTGCCTTCAACCTGTTCATCCTTACCGTCTTTTGGGCGTTCATGTCGGATTTGTTCAGCCCCGGCCAGGGCAAACGGTTGTTCGCGTTCATCAGCGTAGGCGGCGAGCTCGGAGGAATCGTCGGCGCGTTTCTCGCCGGAGCGCTCGTCAGGAGAATCGGTGCAGTCAATTTGCTCATCATTTCGGCGGTGATGCTTGAGGCAGCAGCGTGGTGCGTGCGATTTTTTCCTGCCGGCTTCCAGAGCGGTCAGCCGGAGCAAAGTCCAGTGCGCGATGACAAAGCCGCCGAAAGGCCGATCGGCGGTGGAATCATTACCGGCATTTCACATGTCTTCCGCTCGCCCTATTTAATGGCGATTTGCGGGTTTATGTTCCTCTACGCTATCACCACGACTTTTGTTTATTTTCAGCAGGCTGATATCACCGGAAGCCAATTCCACGATCGTGCTGCGCGCACTGCTTTCTTCGCGCACATCGACACCTGGGTGAATTCACTCACCTTGCTGGTACAACTTTTTCTCACGGGTCGTTTGCTGAAATGGATCGGCGTTGGTCCGACGCTCGCTTTTCTTCCCGTGCTGAGCATGATTGGCTTCATCGCAATCGGGATATCACCAGTGTTGAGCTTGTTCGCTGTGTTTCAAGTCGCGCGACGCGCTGGAAATTTTGCCGTGACGCGTCCCGCACGCGAAGTTTTGTTCACCGTTCTCAGCCGCGAAGACAAGTACAAGGCCAAAAGTTTCATTGACACCTTTGTTTATCGCGTCGCTGACCAGGTTGGTGCATGGTCGTATTCACTTTTGCGCTGGCTCGGTCTGGGTCTTACTGGTATTTCGTGGATCGCAGTACCACTAACGGGCGTGTGGTGTATCCTTAGCATCTTTCTGGGCCGCAAGCAGCGCGTTTTAGCGGACGCGCAAGCAGACCGGGATCGATCTTCGCCTCTCACAGACATTGGTGCCCCTGAGCCGGCGTGAGTTGCGCTTGCGCTGACCGGGCGCAAAACGTTTGCAAATTTGAGGCAAATTGATCGCGATAGAATGAATGTAGAAATAGCTGACAAATTTCGTGTTCGTGTCGCTACGATTGATGACGCAGATATTATTGCCTGGCATCGTGCCCGAATGTTTCAGGACATGGGCAATCTTCAGCCGCATTTGTTCGAAGCTTTCCGGATGAAATCCTGTGAGCGGTTGCGCGATGTGATCGCCCGAGGCGAATACATTGGCTGGCTCGCAAGTTCGAAACTCAAACCGGATAAAGTGATTGCCGGTGCGGGTATCCATCTCCGACGGGTTCTGCCGCATCCGGCCAAAAACGCCCCTGCGTTTTCCGAAGGCCACCATGCTATCGTCGTCAATGTTTTCACCGAACCGGAATGGCGCCGGCAAGGTGTGGCCGCGCTGCTTCTCAATCTGATTATTGAGTGGGCGCGCAAGCAAAAACTCGATGAATTAATTTTGCACTCCTCGACAGACGGACGCTCGTTATATGAACGCCTCGGGTTTGTGGCGACGACTGAAATGAGATTCGCCGGTAACGACTCCGCCGCGGAAAAGTGAGCCGCCAGTAGGTTGCGGAATTGAACGAGACGCGGCACCGTCTCCGATTATGGCAACACGAACTGGATCGGCAGTATGGGAAGGCACGCTCAAGGCGGGCAGGGGAACAATGAAACTCGGCAGCGGCGCATTCAATGGCCCCTACTCATTTTCATCCCGCTTTGAAGAAGGAAAGGGAACAAACCCTGAGGAACTTATCGGGGCCGCTGAAGCTGGCTGCTATTCGATGGCGCTCTCGGCCAATCTCGAAAAAGCCGGGCATCCCGCCAAACGCATCAGCACAACTGCAACTGTGAAACTCGAAATGGTCGGCGGCGGTCCGAAAATCACCACCATCGATTTGAAGACCGAAGCCGAGGTTCCTGGAATCGATGAAGCGAAATTTCGCGAGCAAGCCGAGCTGACGAAAAAGAATTGCCCAGTCTCAGTCGCTCTCGCCGGCACACAGATCAACCTCGAGACACAATTGCTGTGAGCGGCGACGTGTTACTTCCCTAATTCGTACAAGTACTCAACAAATGACATCGTCGCGCCATCGAATCCCTCGATTTTTGGGTTTGAGGATTCAATGACGTAATATTCATCCGGGGCATGTGCGCCGCTGCCGTGACCTAGGCCAAAATGCCCGGCGGCCAGTTTCAGTGGTTCCCCAGTGAAAACGTACCCCGGATAAGAACCTGCGTTGCGCGGCCAAAGCAGCGGGTCGATTCCAAAATTTTTGTAGGTCGCGATCTGTGCCTTGATGAGAGATGAATCGGCAGAGGTGCTTGTGGGATCATAACCGCCGGTCATGTTCACGTCGATATCGCTGAACCCGCGCTTCGCCAGATGTGCCTTTAGAGCGGCGAGCGCATCGGCGGCTTTCATGTCGGGCACAAGGCGCATATCGACCTTGGCGACGGCGCGATGCGGCAGAATGGTTTTACCGCCGGGCCCAGTATAGCCCCCAACGAGCCCTTCGATGTTCACCGTCGGTTGCGATTCGAGGCGCTCGTTCGCTTGCTCCCACGGAAGATCGTTTATCCAATGCTGCACCGAGAACAACTTTTTCGTCTGCGCCTCACTGCGCACTTTCGATACCTTTTCAATCATCGCTTTTTCTTCGGCGCTTAGCGGAAGCGGCTTCGGATAGTTGTCGATAGTGATTTGATTACCGTCTTCGGATACGAGCGTGTTGAGCGCTTTGACGAGATGCCACGCCGGGCTGTCCACCATCGCCTTCAGCGACGAATGAATGTCCTTGGCCGGACCGCGTCCCCATTTCTCGCCGCTGGACACGAGCTCCAACTCGATCACGCCTTTCGATCCGAGATTCACCCCGACGATGCCATCGAGATCCTGTCCCGCTGACGGCATGAATACGCCGACGCATTTCTTCAGCGCGGCGAGGACCTCGGGACGCCTAACGAGTTGCGGAATGTGCGGCGAACCAATCTCCTCTTCACCCTCGGCCACCAACACGAGGTTTACCGGCATCTTTTTCCCTGCGCCTTGAATTGCACGCAGCGCCGCAAGGAATGCTGCCTCCGGTCCTTTCTGGTTCACCGCGCCGCGACCAACAATCACTTTGCCCAATGGCGGCTTGTCAACGATTCGCGCTTCAGTCGGTGGCGAGGTCCATTCCGCCGGGTCGAACTGTTTGACATCGTACATGAAATAAAGTCCGATAGTTTTCGGCGCGCCCGCATCGAGGGTGGCAAAGACTCCTGGTTTTCCATCTGTGTTGATCACTGTTGCTTGCTGAAATCCGGCATCACGCGCGAGCTTCGCCATGTACTCCGCCCCTTCCGGATACCCACGGTTCTCCGCCGCGATCGATACCTGGGCAATCCAATCCTGCAACCGCTTCACTGCCTCATTATGGCGCTTACTGATTTCGGCCTTGATGTCGGCGTGAGCGTCAGTCGCTGCGACGCAGAAATGCGCAACGATCGCCAGTGCTGTTAAGCATAGGAGGAGTTTCTTGTTCATGTTAATGCGAGGTTTTCCTGTTTTGGTGTTGATGCCGTTGGGATCAGACCACTGAATTTCTTCATTAGGTCGTCCAGTTTGGCTAAATAGTAATCGACGTTTTCGTCGCGGTTTTCGGGGTCGAATTCGTTCGCGGGTTTGGCTGCTTCGTAGGCGGGAACTTTCTTTGGCGTAGCCTTGATGTAGTAGCTGATCTGGTCGCCGGGCCGGTAGTTACGACCGCTCGCAAGAGCGAGCTCGTACGCGGCGGCGCGATTGCGGGTCGAGCCGGCGATTTTGGCCCGATATTTGTCGAGCGAATCCTGGAGCGTGTCGGTCTTCATCAGCATGTCGATATTCCATTCCCTGTTGCGAATTTTTCGTTCGAATTCGCTGCGGAGATTGGCAATCAACCCGTGTTTTTCCTGCATAATCAGCTTAATGATCTGCTCAAGGAAAACGCGCTGAAATTTTTCGAGACCACGCGACTTCAGGGCGCCGCCTTTGATAATCACATCGCCGTCTTTTGTAAGCAGCGCATAGTTCTTCGCTTTGTAGCTCAGCATGGCGTCGAATTGCTCGTCTATCTCGACATCAATCCCGGAGGGTAATTCCTTAGCCAAACCTTTTTGCAGATGATCGATTTCGTTTGCTGTAGTGAGAGCCGCGTCGGCTGCGTGGGAGTCCGCGTTCCTGGGCGGCATGGCTGCCGCTCCAGGACCTGCCGGCACGAAATAAATCCCGTCGGTATCGACCTCGATGACCTGCGCGCCATTCGCTTTCAACCACTCGATCATTTTCCCAAGAAGATCGCGCCCGATTTGTGTCACACGCGCGGCGGCGTCGAAATCAGCAAAGTGTCCCTGGGCGAAACCAAGATACCCGTAGAAGCTGTTGAGCAGGATTTTAAAGGTGTTTTGCAGTGCCTGCAGATGATGTAGTCGGGCCGGATCTTGTTCCGCTCGCATTTTTGCTTTCGCTTCAAGCCGGAACGTGCGCAGATCAGTAAGCAAATGCCGAAAGATTTGCAGTGCGTCGGTGGCGGGAAAGCAATCGAACCGCAACATGATAGACGGATAAAGTGAGGCGACATCGCAATGCCAGACGTTGCGCGCGACTCCGGTGAAGAAGATGTCGGTGTAACCGCCTTCGAATGCGCGTGGCACCGGCAACTCCGGAATGGAATGGCGTTGCTGAAGATATTCGCGCAGGAACAATGCGTTGATTCGCGTAGCGTTGCCGCGAACGATCACGTCCTGGTAATTGTAAGGGAAGATTTGCGCCTGGATGAAATAACTCGCGCTAAGCAGATTCGATAACGCGCGAGTTTCCCGAACCCCGCACAGCGCACGCTGCCGAAAAATTTCCGAATCGCTCAGATAGGCGCGTTGCAATTCTTTTCCCGTAAGTCCCGAAATCTGATCGCTGTCGCAGAGGTCGAAATGCCGGGCGACATCAGGGCGTTCGAAACCTGCGAGGGAACGCATCCCGACATCGTAGAATTGCGCCAGCAAAAATGTGTCGACGAAATGGCGCCCATCGATGGTGAATTTCGGGTAATCGATGGTCTTCTCCGCGATTTGCAGCCGTGACGGACGCGAGCGCAGAAAGCCGCCGCTCCGCCCCCAGTCAAGTTTCGTTTTCACCTTCTTCGCGCGGGCGACGAGCAAAGGCAGATGGACGCGAAATAAATCGTGACCTTCGATGACGTCCGGATCACGTTCTTTGATCAGCGCCGTCAAACGTTTCAGCGCAGCATGTTCGGACTCCTCACAATGGTTCCGATCAATAATGATTAATTCTTCCCAGCCGCTGTTGTCGGAAAGCGCGATACTGATGATGCGGTCGGCACTTTTGTAGCCACAGGCCTGTGGGTCGTCACCAGCAGCCACGGGATCTTGCGACCAAAGGACTTCGACCTGCATACGCCTGAGCGCTTCGAATTCCAACTCTTTGAACAAGGTCCGTCCAGTAGCGGTAAAATAATGCTGCACAGGATCGGTGAATGCGAAAAAGTCGCGTCCCGCGTTCTTGAGTCCGCTCCGAAGCGCGATCAATTCCTTCCAGCTGTCGACCGTAACGAGCCAGCCGTACTTCAAATCGCCATCTAATTTTTCACTTTCGATGCCAAGATCGACAACATCCGAATCAGCCCAGACGAACGGATGGAATGGCTCGACGTCGGTTACTGTCGATCCATCTGTTTCGCGGCGATGCACGCGCACAGTGCCGCTTTCGCCGAGCTCAACCGCCACAATCCGCGGTGTCTGGTCAGCACCAAAGAGCAGCCTGTTTTTCTCAAATTCCACCAGCATAAACTGCTGTCATTTCCGAGCGAAGTCGAGGAATCCCGGTGCGATACAGTCGATAACGCTGCGGGGCCACTCAACCGCGCTCGGTTTCGTTAGGGATGACAGAGATAATCTGCGACGCAAAACGCGTGAAACGACGGCAATACCTTTCCTTCTGTGAAATCTGTGGATATAAATCAGGAATGAAGATCTGTTCTTCAACAATTTTATTCCTGTCGATCTACGTTGCGCCTCTGGCATTTTCGCAGCAGACGCCGCAATCTCTCGCGGACGCGGAGCTGCCGTCGCTCCTTACAATTTACAAAGACATTCATACTCATCCCGAATTGTCCACTCAGGAGCAGCGCACGGCTTCAATAGTCGCAAAAGAATTGCGGGCGACGGGTTGCGAAGTCACTGAGGACTTCGGCAAATACGACGATCCAAAATTAAAAAGTTATGGCGTCATTGGGATCATGAAGAACGGCAACGGTCCGAAAGTTCTGGTGCGCACAGACATGGACGCCTTGCCCGTCGAAGAGCAAACTGGGTTGCCGTACGCCAGCAAAATCCTGGCGAAAAACAATGAAGGTAAAGAAGTTCACGTCATGCATGCGTGCGGACACGACGCGCATATCTCCATGTTCATCGGCGTTGCCCGTGCGCTGGCGAAACTAAAAGATCAATGGCACGGCACTATCATCTTCGTCGGTCAACCGGCAGAGGAATTTGGCAGTGGTGCGCGCGCATTGCTTAACGCTGGTCTCTACCAAAAATTCGGGAAACCAGACTTCGCCCTTGGATTCCACGACAAAGCCGATTTGCAGATCGGGCACGTCGGCGTCACGGAGGGTTACACGTATGCAAACGTTGATTCAGTGGATGTGACGGTGCGCGGCGTAGGCGGGCACGGCGCGTACCCGTACGTCACGAAGGATCCGATCGTGCTTGCGGCGGAGATGATCAACGCCTGGCAGACCATTGCCAGCCGGGAAAACAATCCGCTCAATCCCATTGTCATCACCGTCGGTTCGATTCACGGCGGAACGAAGCACAACATCATTCCAGACGAAGTGAAAATGCAGTTGACCGTGCGCACTTATAAGCCTGACGTGCGCGAACGCGTTCTGGCTGCAATCGATCGCATCGCAAAAGGGATCGCTACAGGCGGCGGCGTCCCGCCCGATCGCGCGCCCATAGTGACGGTTTTAAAAGACCAATTCACTCCTGCGACGTACAACAACCCGGAACTCACCAGGCGCCTCGTAGCTGTATGGAAAAAGTCGTTAGGCCAGGAAAATGTGGAGATGGTTGATCCGACAATGGGCGGCGAAGACTTTTCCGAATTCAGCCTGTCAGACCATTCCATTCCAGCGGTTGACTTTCACATAGGCGCCGTGGCGCCGGAAAAAATCGCGGAGAGCAAAAAGAGCGGAACACCGCTGCCCAGTCTGCATTCCAGCAAGTTCGCGCCCGTGCCCGAGCCGACTATTCGCACAGGGATCGTCGCCATGACCGTAGCCGTGCTGGATCTGATGAAGTAACACACGCTTCCCGCCTGTCCTGTCCCAGCGGGCGTCGAGGGTTACCAGGGTTAGCGATGACAACGATCTGGCGCTCACCGTCGTGCCATGAGAGGATGGCTGAAGGAATTAGTTTTTCTTCGAACCGGTGTCCGTATTCTTTCGAAAAATCAAACGGTTCGTAAACGAAAATATCAACCGGCGTGCGTCGATGGTCATCGCTGCAAAGTTTCAGGATAACCATCCCCTTGTTCCGACGCCAGTGTCGAGCAACGCGTTCAATCCCTTGCTGGCGTTGCCGGGGTCGAGCTGCAACACCAAATCCACGTCGCGAGTAAGCCGAACAAACCCGTACGCGTTCACCGCTAGACCCTCCACAATTAAGTACTGAACGTTGGCGCGGTTTAATGCCCGCACGATCGCTTCGACACTGCGAACTTCCATACACAAGAGCTAACAGAAAGTTCAAGAGCGCGCCAGATTTGTGACTGCCGGCTGTCCAGCGACGGCTAGGTGTCTTGCCAGAGGAGCAAGTATCGAAAGCAAAAAGCGACGACGGCAACGCTCTCGCGCTGACGCCGGTGGCGCAGACTCTTAACCGAGTCTAAAACCGAACTTACGGTGGAAGAGCGAGACTGAACATCCCTCGGCCGAACGTCGCGGCATAGAGGGAATTCGAAGACGCCACGTACTCCAAATCTATCACTGGAACATTCGGAAGCCTCGCCCCGGCAGTGGACCAGGTCGTTCCACCATCGTCGGAGCCGAACACGCCAACATCAGTGGCGACGTACAAGGTCGAGCCTAGCACGACAATGTCATTCACGGGAGCTTGAGGTAAATTCCCGACAATGCTCGTCCACGTCGTTCCACCATCAATTGTCTTTAGCACATAGGGCAATTGCGTCCCTGAACGAAAACCCGAGAACGCGGCGTAAGCGATACTCGAGTTCGTCGGATCGGCGGTCACGCGAGTGACCCAGGTTCCCGGCAAATTAGGATCGTCCACTCGGATCCAGTTTCCTCCTAGGTTGGTCGAGAACCACAATCTGCCGTCATCAGTTCCAGCAAACAGGCGATTGGAATCGGTCTTCGCCGCTGCAAGCGTCGTAACGGTACCAAACGGATAGTTAGGGTCCCGCCCTGGCCCTCCGGTCAGATCCGGACTGATCACTGACCAGTGGACAGCATGATCGGCAGACCGATTCACCTGGTTGCCGGCATAGTACAGGACCCCTGGGTTGCTCGGATCAAATTGAAGCGGGGAGAACCAGTTTCGCCTGGATGATACGGTGGCTCCAGTGAAGTCGCTGCTGGTGTTGCCTCCATTGCTCGATCGATTGCATTCTCCGTACTGACTGCACCCGTAAACCATGTTCTGGTCGCTTGGGTCTATTAGCGCTTCTAATCCGTCGCCTCCGATGTAGGTATTCCAACTCGCTCCACCATAGGAACGATTGACGCCATTGTCCTGCGCGCCGCCCACGATCCTCGTGGTGTCCTGCTCGCTCACGTCCACGCTATAAAACTGAGTAAAAGGCTGGCTCACAGCGAATGTCCACCGATCATTCGAGCCGTTGACGTCCGATCGGTAAGTGCCACCATCGTTACCGAGATATACCCGTCCCGGGACCTTAAGGTCCCAAATCATGGCATGATCATCGGCATGCGGACTGAACTGCGCGTTAAAGGACGATCCACCGTCCGTCGATTCGCATAAGTAAACTCCAGCACCAAACACATGGTTTTGATTCACGGGATCAACCCATACCCGACCGAACCACCATCCATAGGTCGACTGCGCGCCCGACAGCGTCGAGCTAGGCAACTGAGTCCATGAGTCGCCACCATCGTCCGACCGATAGAGTCCTTGAAAGAGACCACTGGTTTGGATCACGATGGCGAAGACACGCTGCGGATTCGACGGAGCAACGGCCACTCCGATTCGTCCGATATTGGGAGAAGAAGGGGGGAGACCATTCGTTAGGCGCTGCCACGTCCTCCCGCCGTCAATCGACCGATAAACGCCTGATCCTACGCCGCCGTAAGTCCGCAGGTCGGGCTCGCGCAAGTGGTCCCACATTGCCGCGAAGACACGGTCAGGATTCGTGGGATCAATCGCCAAGTCGACGGCTCCGGTAGTACTATTGTCCCCGGCCAGCACTCGCCTCCACCTTGAGCCACCATCTGTGGACTGATATACGCCTCGCTGGCCGCCCGGATTATACAGATTTCCTGTGACGGCGGCAAAGATACGCTGGGGATTAGCAGGGTCTATTACCAGTCGGCCGATCGCACCTGAGTTCGCCAAGCCAACGCGCTGCCACGTTGCGCCTCCGTCCAGTGAGCGAAAAATTCCTCCTCCGCCATAAGTGATGCTTCCGCCACCGGGATTGGCCTCTCCGGTTCCGGCAAAAAGAGTTCCATTGGGTGTGATGACGAGCGCTCCCATTGATTGCGGATTTGCTAGTGGCCAGATGGAAGTGAATCGCGCTCCGCGATCGCTGCTCTTCCACACGCCGCCTGTGGCTGCGGCGATGTAGATTGTGTCGGCGGCTATTGGATCGACCGCGATATCCACCACTCGCCCGCCGATATTGGTTGGACCGACAAATCTCCAACGCGCAGTAGCGAGTGGTCTATTCGATTGCTCGGAAGCCTGGGCAAGTGCCGCAGCCTGGTCCGCAGCTGTTTCCGGAGCCTCAACTGGAATGCCGCCGTGAGTTACGCGTTGAGTAATGAACCAATCTTCCGGTGGAGTCTCCCTCTTCCCGCTTCCCGCATCGGAGTCGGTAGTTTTCTGTTTCAGTTTGCTTACCTCTCGATTCGCAGAAACGGACTTCGTCAATCGAATCGCCTGTAGCGATGCAGCCACTGTCAGCAGGATCGCCAGCAGTTTTAGGATGCGGATGCTTGAATTTTGCATGGTTGCTCTTTTCAGATGCTTCCCCCGTCTTGTCTAGTTGATCATTCACTCTTGTCTGTCGGATATGACAGCAACGGTTTTGGCTGATTGGCGGCCGGAGTTCAAGTCGCTGGAAACTTACTTGAGGCAAAGCTGCCGAACGCACGCCTCAGGGGCGGCCTTCCTACCCCATCACCTTATTTTGATATTTTTGCGCAGATAGGTCGGAACATCGAGGTCTTCACCCTCGATGATTGTCGGCTCACTTTTCTCAAATCGGCCGCGGGTCACGGGCTCAAATTGCAGGACTTCCTGCTTTGCAGGAACGGTTGGTCTTTCCGGGTACACTTTCTCCTCACTCGGTTCAATTAATTTGTGGTGCTGCTTGGTCGTGGTGCGTTCGGGGTCTCCGTTGCGAGTTGGAATAACGGGCGCTTCATTGAAGATGAGCGGTTCTGGTGCCGGTTCAGCCTTGACTGGCTCTTCAAACGAAGTCGCTTCTTCAACAGGCGCAGGTTCGATCATTGGTTGTTCTTCTGCCGGGACATCCAGCTCGGGTGCCGGAGCGTACTCCTGCTCCCGAATTGGCAAGGGTACGGACGCACTGCTTGCTGCCGGAGACGTTTGTAACGAAATTGCATCCTCTTCCGCGCAGAGCGAGCTAATGATGGTCACGCTCAACCGGTCTCCCATACGTCCGTCTACGACCGCGCCAAAAAGAATCTGCGTCTGATCGCTGACGTGACGTCCAAGTTCCTGCATGAGGATTTCGACCTCGGCCAGTGTCATTCCCGGACCGCCGGCTACTTGTACAAGCACGTGTATCGAATCTGCCAGCATCCGTCCGCGGTCCATCAGTGGATTTCTAAGCGCCTGGGTGAGCGCGTCGTGCGGGCGGTTATCCGAGTCGGATTCGCCGTAGCCAAAGAGGCAACGGCCGTTGCGCGTACTTAGAGCTGCAACCAAATCATCAAAGCCGATCCGAATGAGTCCGGGTCGCTGAATCAGGTTCACAATAGATCGCACACTTTGGCTAATGGTGATATCAGCCATCGCGAACGCCTGGTGAATTCCCGCCTGCGGCGCCGTCAGTTCGCCTATTCGATCATTCTCGAAGCAGACTATGGCGTGCGCAAATTCGCTCAACCGCGCCAGCGCTTCCTGAGCCTGAGCATTTCGGCGTTTGCCTTCGAACGTGAAGGGCAGAGTCACAAAGGGGATGACCAGCGCGCCGGTTTCACGAGCTGCTTGTGCAACGTACGGCGCAGCGCCGGAACCGGTCCCGCCACCAAGTCCTGCACAAATGAAAATTACCCTCGAATCGGCTAAGGCTTCTCGAATTTCATCCGCCGATTCCAAGGCTGCCTGGTAGCCAACGTCGGGATCGCCGCCGGCGCCCAAACCGCGAGACACATTGCGCCCTAGCTGCACCTTGCGCGTCGCGACTGAACTTGTAAGCGATTGCACATCTGTGTTGATCGCGACGACGTCGGCTCGTTCCAAACCGTCAAGCACGATGCGATCGAGCGCGTTTAAACCCGCGCCGCCGACACTAACGACTTTAATCGGAATAAACTCTGCCAAACGCTCTGGAAGACTGTAGTTTTTATTTAGTTGAATCATATGGTAAGGACGGATCGCCGGGTCGTCCGGGGTTCAAGCGCTCGCGGCGCGTCGGGCGATCGCGCCCTGCCCGCATTTGGTTTCGCCTTCATCGTTTTCCGCTGAAAAGTTTCCCTAAAATTCCGCTAAACCTTCGGTACGGCCGGTCGGCATGCATGATTTGCGCAAACTTGACCAATCCGATCGCAGTTGAGAACTGCGGATTTTCGACCGCAGATGTTACGCCCCAGGCCGTCTGGGCATGAGTCACGTTCGCCGGAATCTCGAAGATTTCTGACGCGAGGTGTTCGATGCCAGTCAAGAGGCTGCAGCCGCCGGTGATAAAGATGCCAGCGCCCAGATAACTGATATACGGTTCTTCTTCGAGTCTGCGTTTAAGCAATTCGAATGCTTCTCGCAGGCGCAGGTGAATGATGGTGTTCAGCGTTTCGGCCTCGATCTCTTTTCCAGCGAATCCGGAATCGTCCTTCAGCAAAATCATTTCGCCGGGCCGACAATTTCCAAGCACACAACTGCCCTCTTCGATCTTTAACTTTTCCGCGCGGGCCATCGGGATGCGCAGGCCCATTGAGATATCGTTGGTGATGTGGTCGCCGCCCACTGCCACGCAACCGCTTTGTCTCACTGCGCCCTCGGAGTACAAAACGTAGTCCGTCGTTCCGCCGCCGATATCGATGACGAGCGCACCTAGGTCTTTCTCGTGTTGCGTGAGCACGACTTGTGCAGAAGCAAGGCCGCTGAAGACAACGTCCTCCACATCCAGCGGCAGTTCTTTCACGCATCGAATGGTGTTTTGGATACGTGTGCGCACACCGTGAATGATGTGAAAATCGGCCTCCAATTTTTCCCCGAACATTCCGACCGGGTTCAGCACGCCCTGCTGTCCGTCGACCTGATAGTGCTGAATGATGGAATGAAGGAAGGCGTTTTGCGCCGGGATGCTTACCTCACGGGCATTAATTTTTACATCCTCTACATCCTGCCCATCAATTTCATCGCGGTCCTCAGGCAGCATGACGCACCCGCGGTTGTTAAAGCTGTGCAGGTGGGATCCGGCGATAGCGACGTAAACACTCTTGATCATGACGTCGCTCTTCTGTTCTGCATCCACAACTGCTTCGTGGACGCATTTCATCGCCGTTTCAAAATCGACAATCTCCCCCTTGCGAACGCCGCGCGATGGGGCCTGCCCTACACCAAGGATTTTGAGCGTGCCGTCGGGGCGGCTCTCTCCAACGACAACACAAATCTTCGAAGTGCCAATTTCGAGACCGACCATCAAATTAGTATTCGCCATTTTTTTTGCTGCTTTTCTTCTGGTTGTGAGTTGCGCTGGGAGCAGATGTGGACCCAGAGCGCGATTTCGCCGCTGATACTCCCGCTGGTTTTGTGCCGGACTCCTGGCGCACGCGTGCTTCGGAACCATGGACCGGAATCGCCTTCATTATCCGCGGTTCCACGGCGGGCTCAATTGTGTCGTTGATCACGGCCGTTGCCGGACTGGTAAACGTGACGGGAATATTTCGTTGCGCTACCAGGTTCAACGTTTCCAGCTCCTGCCTGGTGTTGTCGCAGTACTCAAGGAACAGTTGCAGCCGGCGCAGTTGTTCTTCAAGTTCACTTAATCCAAAAATGACGCGGCTGCGATTCTTGTCAGTCACCACGAGACAATAGCTTTTTGAAATATCGATTTCACGAATCTGGAATCGCGTCTGTAAGAGGCTGCGATCGGCGAGGCGCAGCAAGTCGAGCGCTGTTTTTGCTTCTGGCGATTCGACCAGCTTCCCCGGTTCTAGTGATTCGCTCGTGCAGCCTACTATCAGCGGCAGTCCCAGATATTCGGGAAGCAATTTTTTTTGCTTCATCAAGACGCCCCGTCGACTGACCAGAAATGCAGCGTTGGACGTAAATGGATCAGTGATTTCCGTTTCGCTTGTGATCCAGGCGATCGGTCTTCGTTCCACGACTCGAATATCTATTTCTCTTGGTAATTTGCGTACGACCTCAACCTCGTCAGCCTGGGGAAGCTGTTGGATGCGATCATGAAGCCGTGCCAGGTTAACACTGAAAATATTTGTGCCTTCATGCAGTTCGGCTGCTTTCAAGACTTCCTCGCGCTGAAGCGTGCCGTCCGTCTGGAATTCAATTGTTTTCAATCGATAATCCGGGTTGTCAAAAAACAGGCGTCTTGCCGCTTCGCGCGCTCCGAGGTAAACGCCGGCGCACAGCGCAGCAATCGCAACCATTTTCCACAGCACGCGCATGGCACCGCGAATTCGGTGTTGAGTCGCTCTGCGGGAACGAACTTTCACATCCAGTAAATGCTGTTGCCTTCGCTGTCGCACGTTGGACAGTCGCCGATTACGGGACTGGGGACGTCTCTGCACTGGTCTCACCCTCGGCTCCTTTCTGCTCTGGTTCGAGAGAGCGCGATGATGCGCGTGCAAAGGTCAACGTAATTGATTCCGGCAGCTGCCGCCGCTTCTGGCAAGAGGCTCGTCTCAGTCATCCCTGGAATGTTGTTCACTTCCAGCACAAATGGATCGCCCGAATCGGAAAGCAGGACGTCCACGCGAGCGTAAACAACCATGCCGAGTGCACGAAAGGCGAGGAGCGCCTGTTCCTGAATTTTTTTCGTCGTGTTCGGATCGATTTTCGCCGGGCAAACGTGCTCGGCGCCGCCGCCAGCCTGCGGATTCAGAAAAGGGTATTTGTTGTTGAAATCGTAAAAACCGCCCTTTGGAATTATTTCAAGAATCGGCAGAGCCTGATCACCGAGCACACCTATGGTCAATTCGCGTCCCGACACAAACTCTTCTATCAACAATTTGCGATCGTACTTGCCGGCTTCCGCCAATGCTGCGTCGAGCTCTCTCTCTTTTTTTACAATTACCACACCAACGGTAGAGCCTTGCCTGGGTGGTTTTACTACCAGCGGAATTGCAATCGTTGGGCGCTGTCCTACTTCGATGACTTCCCATTTTGGAGTTACCACATTGTGTTCACGAAATTTTTCTTTCGACACAATCTTGTCGAATGCGGCCCGGCTCGCCTCGATGCCCTCGCCCGTATAAGGAATCCCGCGCCTCTCGAGAATTTCCTGGAGTTCACCGTCTTCGCCGAAAGTTCCGTGAATGGTGATGAAGGCGAGATCGACATCCTTCGGAAGCGCGAAGTTTTCGTCACGAACGTCGACGTCGACGACGTCAGCGCCTAGCGAGCGAAGAGCCTTGGAAACGCCGCGGCCGGTGGCCAGCGAAACATCGCGCTCCGATCCGGGACCTCCCATGAGCACCGCGATTTTCTTTGGTAACTCCTGACTCATTCCGGTTCTCCGACAATTTCCACTTCGGTCTCCAGGTCGACGCCGCGGTTTTTGCGCGCGACGCTCTTAATGCTGTCAATTAACTGAAGTATTTCCGCTGCCGTTGCGTTGCCATCGTTTACAATGAAATTGCCGTGAACTGCGGAGACGCGCGCACTTCCGACGCGCAAGTTTTTCAAGCCCAATTCATCAACCAATTTGCCCGCTGGTATATTCGCCGGATTTTTGAAAATGCACCCTGCGCTTTTAGCGATTGGCTGTGTGGTGCGTCGTTTCTCCTGCGATTCTCGCAAACGGCGGTCGATCTCTGCGCGTTCGGCGGGTTGCGCCTGGAATGTCGCCGAGACCGCAAAATTTTTCTCGAGCAACGGAAAACGCCGGTAAAAAACTTCCAGCTCGTCACGATTTTTCACGTGCGGATTTCCTTCAGCGTCGAGGTAACGAACGCGCGTCACGTGCTCAAATGTTTGTCCGCCCATGGCGCCGGCGTTCATGCGCAACGCGCCGCCGACTGCGCCCGGAATTCCCTCCATCCATTCCAGTCGGCCGAGCCCTGCTGCTCGGGCCGCATACGCAACCTGCCTCAACTTAACACCTGCGCCTGCTGTAATTTCGCGCCCATCAATCTGGATTTTCTCAAAATCGCCGCCGCGCGGATGAACGACCACGCCGCGAATTCCGCCATCCCGAACGAGAAGATTCGAGCCGCGCCCGATTGCGAATAGCGGCAGATGTTCATCCCGGCAGAACCGAATCACTTCCGCAAACGTGTGCTCGCTGCGCGGCTCGACCCAGAATTGCGCCGGTCCCCCAACGCGCAGCGTGGTATGCTTCGACAGCGGCTCATAAAGTCGGACTTCACCTGCCTCGCCCACGATCGCTTTCAGTTTTTCTGCTACGACGAGATCGGCGGCCAGAATTTCCAACTGTTCGTGGATATTGCCCGCGCCCAAACTTAAAACAAGATCGCCTGATTCGAGCATGTTTCCCACGTCCCGATGCACCGAGTGCAGACGCGGCTGATAAGTGACACCGCGATGTCCGCGCCGCATGATTTCATCAGCAATCGTCCGGCCGCTGACTCCAGGAATCGGCGTTTCGCTGGCAGGATAAACGTCTGCAATGACGATCCGGTTGGCATCGTCGAAGGCGCTGCCAAACTCGCGACACAACGCTTTGGTACGCGAGAAGCGATGCGGCTGAAACATTGTCACGAGGCGACGTCCAATCGATTTTGCTGTGCCAATAGTGGCGCGGATTTCAGTTGGGTGATGCGCGTAATCGTCTACGAGTAAAAATCGTTTGCTGGCGTATTTGATCTCGAAGCGGCGACGGGCATGTTCGAATTTGCGAAGCGATGCCGTAATTTTCTCGAACGGAATCGAAAGTTCGGAGGCCAGCGCAATCACTCCGAGCGCATTATGCACATTGTGTTCGCCGGGAACATTCAGAGTCGCTTCTCCTAGCTTTTCGGTGCGCCGACAAACTGAAAACGATGAACCAAAATGGCGCAGCTCGATCTCAACTGCACGGTAATGTGCCTGCTCGGAAAATCCGTACGAAACAGCTTTTTTGTGACCTGAGCACAATCGCGCAGTGTTCGCGTCGTCAATGTTGTAGAGAACAGATCCACTGGTTTGATCGATGAGTTGGGCAAACACTTGCTCGATCGCGGCGAGATGGTCATAAAAATCGAGGTGCTCTTCTTCGACGTTTAGAATCAGGGCGTGCTCGGGATGAAAACAGCGCAACGTGCCATCGCTTTCGTCTCCTTCGGCAACGAAATACTCCCCTCGCGGATCCCAATGCGCGTTGGTTCCGAGGATGGGAATTTCCGCGCCGACGTAGTGGGAAGGATGCAATCCACCTCCGCGAAGTACGTGCGCCGTCATTGCGGATGTGGTCGTTTTGCCATGCATTCCCGCGATTACAATGCCGCGTTTGGCCTGCATAATGGCAGCGACGGCCTCCGCGCGGCGGTACACTGGCTTTCCGGAATCACGAGCAGCGAGGAGAATAGGGTTGTTGTTTTTGATCGCGGAGGAGAAAATAATAAGCTCGGCGGCATCCGCGTGCTCCGGCCGGTGCTGGTCAGAAAACCGTAATCCGAGCCGTTGCAGTCGATCCGTTTCTGTTGTTGTGGCCTTGTCGGAGCCGCTAACAGCGTGTCCCAGCTCGATAAGAAGCCCCGCCAGACCGCTCATGCCGCTTCCCGCCACACCGACAAGATGGATCGAATGGTGTTCGCTCGTTAGGCATTGCGTCAGATTGCGCAGTGGCGCGCTACTGCGAACTTCGTTGCGCGCAGGACCGGCGCACATGGCAGTTACTTCAGACGCGAGTTTCATTGGTCGCATATTTTTCCATCGTGTTCGCCACGCGGCCGGCTGCATCTTGTGGCGCGAGTTGCGCACAGTTCGTCGCCATTTGTTGCAGGCATTGCGGGCTTTGAATTAGTTCGCGGATTTTATGGGCGAGCAATTCGCCAGAGATGTCCGACTGTTTGAGGAGAATTGCCGCATCAGCGCGAGCGTAGATTTCCGCGTTGCGCGTTTGGTGATCGTCTGCGGCGTAGGGGAATGGAATCAGGATGCCCGGCAACGAAAAGGCGGCCAGCTCAGCCAGGCTGGCCGCGCCAGCTCGTGCAACGACAACATCCGCTGCGCTGTAAACCTCCTCCATGCGGTGATGAAAGGCACCGATGTAAGCAGGCACATTTTGGCGACGATAGTTGTCTGCCACGAGACGTTCATCGCGCGTTCCCGAGAGGTGAATGACTTGCAGTGGCACGCCTTGCAGGAATGGCAAGGCTTTGATCAGAGCCTGGTTAATTCCACTAGCGCCCTGGCTGCCGCCCATGACCAGCAGCGTGGGGAGATCCTCTCGTAATCCGAGTCTCCGCCGTGCATCCGCGCGATCCAAACGCACTAAGTCGGTGCGAACCGGTGTGCCCGTAATTTCAGTGCGCGTTTTGGGAAAGAACGGTGCGCATTCTTTGAACCCCAGCATGACCGCATTCACCAGGCGCGCAGTCCAGCGGTTGGCTTTTCCAGGAACGGCGTTGGATTCGTGAATAAAAGTGGCTATGCCGCGGATCCGCGCGGCCAAGACCGGCGCGGTGGAAGTGAAGCCACCCATTCCCAGAACGGCATTAGGTTTAAACTTCCCATATAATGAGCGGCAAAGTGTCAGGCTCTCCAAAAAGCGACGAGCAAAACCAAAAAACGCCGGTGAAAAAGACGAAGGAAGGCCCACGGTCGGTAACTTCTCGACCCTGAGATTTGCACGGCCGGAAAGCGCCACCGCGTCGATGTCCTTTTCGGAAACCAAGAGCATCACTTCATGTCCGCGGCCTTGCAGCACTTCCGCGACGGCAATGCCGGGGAAAAGATGTCCACCGGTTCCTCCGCATGCGATTACAGTGTTCATGTTGGGCTATGACAAGTTACGACTTCATCAGAAACGTGGTGTTACTCTGGCGCGCATTGTGGCGCGTTTCAGCGGTGCGGGGTCGAGAATGCCCTGCCGATAAATATTTAATAACAATCCGATGCCGAACATACATGCCAGCAAATTCGAACCTCCATAACTGATAAACGGTAGGGGCAGCCCTTTGTTAGGTAAAAGCGAAGTAGTCACGCCGATATTCACCGCCGCCTGTAGCGCGAGGAGGGAAACAATCCCGCAGCCAAGCAGGAGTCCGAATCGATCGCGAGCGTGTAACGCAATCATGATGCCGCAAATAATGATCACTACAAAAAGGAAAACCACGAGAAGACTGAACCGCAGGCCGAGCTCTTCGCCAATGATTGGAAAGATAAAATCAGTATGCGCGTACGGGAGATAAAGCATCTTCTGCCTGCCGTTGCCGAGCCCGAGACCATCCATTCCGCCGCTGCCCCAGGCAATTAACGCCTGCATCTGCTGCAAGCCGGCATCGTCCTTGTAGTCCTGTGGATGAAGAAAAGCGGAGAGCCGCCCCATCCGCTCCGAGATTTGCGTCGCAAGCACGAGTAGCCCACCCAGGCCGGCGAATGTCAGTCCGCCAAGTAATAACGGATTTATGCCGGCGACAAACATGACAACAAACGCCGTCGTTCCGATCAAAGCAGTTGTTCCCAAATCGACTTCGCCCAATACAAGCGCGGCTGGCAAACTGATGATCGCCAGCGGAACAATGAAACCCAATAACACATTGCCGTTAGGTTTTTCACGTCCCGAAAACCAGGCAGCGAGAAAAAAGATTATCGCTATCTTTGCCAGCTCTGATGGCTGAAAGGTGATGGTACCAAAACCAATCCAGCGACGAGATCCATTGATGCGCATTCCAATGTGGGGAATGTAACAAAGCATTAGAGCACCCAGCGCCAGTCCGAACCAAACCCACCAGGTCTTCTGCCAGAACTGATAGTTCACCAGCGCCGCAACAACGCTGGCGGCGAGTCCAAGTCCAATCCAAATAGCCTGGCGCTTAATAAAGAAATAAACATCGCCGTGGCTGTCGCGTGCGTAAGCGCTAGTACTGAAAAGCATGACAATGCCAATAACGAGCAATCCCAGCACTGCTAGAAAAACGATATAAGCGCTCCTAGTACGCATAAATTGAACTCAGCTCTTCGGTCATTTTGTGATATTGACTGTGGCTCAGTGTCATATCGCCGGTCCGGTGCAACTCATCGAAGATTCTTACCTTCGCGCACCATGAGGTTGTTAAAGGGTTGCTGATCGCGGCGGTGATAGTCATGTCTTCTTTTTTTTGTCTGCCTTTGGAATCGGTGTTTTTGGAATCAATAGTTTTTGCCCGATTCGCAATTTGCGGGCGTCTTCAATGTGATTCAGCAACATCAGATCGTCGTAGGGGATTTTCAGTTTTTTTGCGATAACGAGGGGATTGTCGCCCTTCTTCACGACGTAGGTTTTTCCAGACGAAAGAGGAGGTGTCGGGCGTTCCTGCTTGGGAGTGACGGGTGAAGATTTCAGCTCGGTATGCCGCGTATTTTCTTTTTCGGCCGCAGCTCGCGGCGTGCTGCTCTGATGCGCGTGATTCGCTGTCTCCGCAGTTTTGCCCGGCTCAGTTTGCGCCGGACTCGCAGGCATGAATGAGTTTTCGCCGGTTTTGATTGCGTTGAACGCAACGATTCCCGAGACAGCAACAATATGCAAAAGCAAGACAACCAGCAATGCCCGGGACAACTTCATGTTGGGTTCTGGAATACCGTCGAAGTCCATTCCTGTAGATGCAGAGGGAGCCCGCCGCGCTGTTGCAGCCATGAATTTCTTTGATTTGAAAAGTCGCGGGATTTTCATCGGTTTCAGGGCGGCAACGCTTGCACCAGCGCACGGAATTGGTCGCCACGGTCGGCGTAGCTCTTAAACATGTCGAAGGACGATGTGCCGGGAGAAAACAGTACAACGTCACCCGGTTTGGCGAGTTCGGACGCGACCTCCACCGCCTCAGCGAGCGAAGTTGCGACCTTACAGTTCACTGCGCCATGCCAAGATCGCTGGACGCTTTCGGCCATTTCACCGATCAAGACGGCCGATCTGACTTTGTCTTTAACCACAGACCGCAACGGATCGAAACTGAATCCCTTGTCTTTGCCGCCGGCGATCAGTACCACAGGCTTCGATTGCGCGGACAGTGCCTTCTCGACAGCATCCAGATTGGTCGCTTTGGAATCGTTAACGTATTCGACGCCGCGAATTCCGCGGACAAATTCGCAGCGATGCGGACGCGGTTCATAGTCGCGAATCGCAGGCACCATACTTGTGAAGGACAACCCGCGGGCGACACCAACAGCAAGCGTCGCCATCAAATTTTCAATGTTATGCAGCCCGCGAAGTCTTGTCTCTGACAAACGGAGGACGGGCTGATTCTTATAAATGATTGCGCCGTCCGAAACACGGAAATCTGCGCGATCGGAATAGGCGCTGAAAGTGATCCTACGGGGTCCCTCTGGCGGCTGCCGGATCGGCAAAGCTTCCGCAGAATTTACAATTGCAATGTCGTGCTCGGTTTGGTTTTCGAAAATGCGCAGCTTGGCCGCGCGATATTCCATCACCGAGTGATAGCGGTCGAGATGGTCCGGAGCGAAGTTGAGCCAGAGGCTGATCGATGGACGAAATGTGCTGATTGCTTCGAGCTGAAACGAACTCACTTCGACAGTGAGCACGTCGAGTGGCTGCTTTTCCCGCGCAACCTCCGAAAGGGGTTTACCAATGTTTCCGCAAGCAATGGTTCGTTGCCCGCAGGCATTAAGCATTTGCGCCAGCAGTTCTGTTGTTGTGGTCTTGCCGTTCGTGCCTGTGACAGCAATCACTGGAACTTCGCAGGAGCGCCAGCCCAACTCGAGTTCACTGACCATTGCGATGTCACGCGAGGAAAAATTGTGCGCTAATGGAGAAGCTGGATCGATTCCCGGGCTTAGAACGGCCCACTGATATCGAGCTGAATCTCTTTCAGCGGCAGGTCCGCAAACGATCTGGACACCGTGCGCCCGCAGATGGTCCATAGTGGATTTCAGTAAATTTTTATCGTCGGCGCTGTCGAATACTGTTACCTGTGCGCCTTCCGATGCTAGCAGCAGCGCCGCGGCGCTTCCGCTCAGGCCCGCCCCGAGAACGGCGACATGCTGATTTTTATAGCGTCCGTTTTTCATCGCAGCTTCAATGTTGCTAGTCCCAGCAGAGCGAAGATGATGGAAAGAATCCAGAAGCGAACGATCACTGTCGTTTCCTTCCAGCCGGTGAGCTCGAAATGATGATGAAGCGGAGACATCACGAAAAACCGCTTCCCAGTGAGCTTAAAGCTCAGCACCTGCAAAATAACGGACACGGCCTCGATGACGAAAACGCCGCCCACCACCACCAACAGCAGTTCCTGCTTACAACAAATCGCAACAACCCCCAGCATGCCCCCAATCGCCAGCGATCCAGTGTCGCCCATGAAAACTTTAGCAGGATAGCAGTTGAACCATAGAAAGCCCAGGCCCGCGCCTATCAGCGCCGAGCAGACAACCGTTAGTTCTCCAGCAAAGGGATAAAAGGGCACCTGCAAATATTCGGCGACCCGAAAATTGCCGGCTGCGTAGCAGAGCAATGCGTAAGCAAACGCAACCGTGATTGTGCATCCGGTCGCCAAACCATCCAACCCATCAGTGAGATTCACCGCGTTCGAGGTGCCGACGATCACCAGCGCGAAAAAGAAGAAGGTAAACCAGCTCATGTTCGCAATTGCTGGCGCCTTCACAAAAGGCACGTAGAGCGCACGCGCCTGTACTTCTAACAATGGGTCGGTGAGAAACAGGCCGGTGATGATTGCCGCCAGGATAATCTGGAAAAGCAGCTTAATTCGGCCGTGAATCCCTTCGGATTTCTTTTTAGTGACCTTGAGATAATCATCGGCGAATCCGAGTGCGCCGAGATAAACCATGCTGAATAGGGTGAGCCAGACAAACTTGTTATCGAGACGCGCCCAGAGAACGCTCGACACGAATACCGCTGCGATAACCAGCACGCCTCCCATGGTAGGCGTGCCCTGCTTCACTCCGTGCAACTCGGCGAGCCGGTGAACTTCTTCCGCTCCGCGGATCGGCTGTCCTACCTTCAATGCACGTAATTTTGCGATGATGAAGTTTCCAAACAGCAGAGTCGTTAAGAAAGCTGTAACCGCCGCGGCGATAGCGCGAAAAGTGACGTAAAGGAACACGTTGAAACCGATGAAGTGCCCGCTTAGGTGATGGAGATAGTACATCATGGGGAAGTCACGAATTCCGAATTTCGACTACCGAATTGATCGATCACCTCCTCCGTCTTTGCAGCCCGACTGCCCTTGACCAGAACGAGGTCTCCCGGCGCGGCAGTTTCTGCTAACAACTCAGCGGCTTCGCCGGTTGATCGCACACAGGAAACGTTGTTCAATCCCGCCAAACGGGCAGCTTCCGCGATTGGTCCGGCCGCGTCGCCGATAGCGATTAGTTGATCCACGCCGAGACTGGCGGCGGTCTCGCCCACGTTGCGATGACCGCGCTCCGATTCCGCGCCCAGTTCTCTCATTTCCCCGAGGACCGCGATGCGTTTTCCTTCGGTATCAAGTTCGACCAAAGTACGTAGCGCCGCTTTCATTGAATCGGGATTTGCGTTGTAGCTATCGTCTAGAAAATGCACGCCTCCGATTTGCTTGATTTGTAAACGCGCTTTCGTCAGTGGCGCCGCAGCCAGCCCAGCGGCACATTCTTCAATTGACAATCCAAACGCTCGGCCTGCCGCGACGGCCAGTAGCGCATTCTGAACCATGTGCAAACCAGCAACAGGAAGCTGTGCACGGCAACGATGGGCGCCCTCGAGAATTGTGAATTCCGAGCCGTCGGCGCTTTGACTGATCTCGAGTGCGCGCACGGCTCCGTCTGTCGTTCCGGCGAACACGACTTTTGCTGTTGTTCGCTTGGCAATTCTTGCACTGAACGGATCGTCGGCATTCAAAATCACCGTCCCTTGCGGTCCCACCGCTTCGGCCAGCGCGCCTTTCTCCCTAGCAATTGCTTCGCGGGAACCCATGAACTCGATGTGCGCCGAGCCGATGTTTGTGATGATCGCTGCGTCGGGAGCGGCGATATTGGACAGCGCCGCGATTTCCCCGGGGTGATTCATGCCAATCTCCCAAACAGCCATTTCATCTTCCGAGATCGCTTCCAGAATTGTGCGTGGTAAACCAACGTGATTGTTGAAATTGCCTTCAGTCTTGGTGACGCGAAATTTTCGCGCGAGAACCGATGCGGTGAAATCCTTGGTGCTTGTCTTGCCGTTGCTTCCAGTGATAGCGACTACTTTTAGCGCGAGCGACCGGCGATAATTGGCAGCAATTTGTTGATAGGCATGCAATGTGTCGGTGGCCTGAATGAGCGCGAAATTCTTCGGAACATTCCCGCTCCAGCTCTGATCGACGATTGCGCCTGTCGCGCCAGCCTTTGCAACAGATTCAACGAAAGCATGTCCATCAAAGTTTTCGCCTCGCAGCGCGACAAATAATTCACCGGGTTTAATCGTGCGGGAATCGGTACCGATTTTGTTGACAGTGATGCTTTCATCACCGGATGAAAGCGATGCTCCGGCGAACTCTGCGATTTTGGCGAGCGTGACCGGGTTCATTGCTAAAGCTCCACGGGATGATCTTCGATCGCCCGTCGCGCAACCTGGATGTCATCGAATGGGATCGTATAATCGGCGAACTCCTGATAGTTCTCGTGCCCTTTGCCGGCGACTAACACAATGTCCCGCGGATGCGCGAGCGCAACGGCGCGGTTGATAGCCTCAGTGCGATCAATGATTTTCTCGTACCGATTCGATCGAAACCCCTTTTCGACCTCATTGATGATCGCGCTCGGCTCTTCCTTGCGCGGATTATCAGATGTAATGATGGAGTAATCGGCGAGGCGATCCACCATCTCCGCCATCAACGGCCGCTTCTGTCGATCGCGATCGCCGCCGCAACCAAAGACGGCAATCAATCGATTCGGCTGAAGTTCGCGGAGCGTTCTTAGTACGTTCGCGAGCGCGTCAGGCGTGTGTGCATAATCGACGAATACTTGAAATTTTCGCTTTGCGGGAACGAGTTCCAGACGTCCCGGAACTTGCGGCGCCTTTGCCAAGCTCAGCACCGCATTTCGCAGATTGATTCCTAGTGCATTGGCAGCAGCCAGTGCTGCCATTGAGTTTGTGACATTGAACCGGCCAATTAATGGAACACGAACCAGGTAACTTTTGCCGCGTGCTTCGAGATGGTACGATGTCCCGGTGAATTCGGCTCGATAATTTGAGGCACGGAAATCTGCGCGCGGGGCGACACCGTAAGTGATCACCGACACGGTCTTGTCAATCCGGTCGAGCAGGCGCTGGCCGTAACGGTCGTCGATGTTTACAATCGCTACCGGTTTGTTTTTCTGATTCTGCGCGGCGAGTCCGATGAAAAGTTTTGCCTTGGCCTCAAAGTAGTTCTCCATCGTGCCGTGAAAATCGAGATGGTCCTGTGTGAGATTGGTAAAGACAGCTACATCCCATTCCAAGCCGCGCGCGCGCTCCTGTGCCAGCGCGTGCGAAGAGACCTCCATCGCCGCTGTTTTGCAACCGGCATTCGCAATCTGCGCCAGTAGCTCTTGTAGATCGAGCGATTCGGGTGTCGTGCGAATGGCGGGCAAAATCCGCTCTCCGATTTCATAACGAACTGTTCCGATCAAGCCGCAACGCAGAGCTGAGCTTTCACAGATGTGCTTGATGAGAAACGTTGTCGTAGTTTTGCCATTTGTTCCTGTGACAGCCGCAAGCTTTAATTTGCGTGCGGGGTGGCCGTAAAAAGCTGCCGATAAATCTGCCAGGGCAGTGCGAGTGTTTTCAACTAGCAGACAAGTAATGCGCGAATCCTTCTGTTCGCGCTCGGCAACGATCACCGATGCCCCTTTGTCGATGGCGTGACCGACAAATTGGTGCCCATCAGTTTTTTCACCCCGTAACGCGACGAACATGGTGTGCCTTTGCACCCGTCGCGAGTCATACGCGATATTTTCCACCGGGCGATCAACGGGCCCGATGATTTGGCGAACTGGAGTCGCAGCGAGAAGAGTCTTGAGCTGCATGAGCCTTTAACATTTCCGCCAGTTGACGGATTTGCTGCGGCGAACCGGCATGCGGCATTCAACGTCGCGCACCATTGGTTAAGGCGATTCGTTCCGCCGATGCAGTGTTGCGGAGTCGCTCCGCCGGCTTTGGTTTTTCGACGCGTTGAATGGGAATCGCTTTGCGAATCTCCTCATGCGGCTCAAGATCAAGATAACGCGCGGCCTTTTCGGCAACGTGGGAGAAAATGGGTCCCGCAACAAGGCCGCCGTAATTCAACTCCGGTCTGCTCGTGTGTGCATCGTCTAGCACAACTAATCCAACAAACTCCGGATGATCGGCCGGCAGATACCCAAGGAACGAGACTACGTACTTTCCATGATCATATCCGCCGTGAGGATTGACTTTCTGCGCGGTTCCGGTTTTTCCGGCAATCGTAAAGCCCGGCACGGCAGCGGCAGCGGCGGTTCCTTGATCGCTCACCACACCACGCAGCGCATCGCCAATTTGTTTGGCGGTTTCAGGAGAAATCACCTGGCGCTGTACGACCGGAGAGAGTGAACTTATGGTTTTGCCATCCAACGTGGTAATCGATTTTATGATTCGCGGTGTCACGAGTTTTCCTCCATTGGCAATCGTCGCCATGGCCGATGTCATCTGTAGTGGCGTGACGCCAACTTCGTGGCCCATGGGAATACGCGTAATGGAGATTTTGCTCCAGGTTTGTGGTGGCCGAATTACACCATTGATTTCACCCGGCAGTTCAATTCCTGTGCGCTCGCCAAATCCGAAGCGCCGAATGTATTCGTAGAATTTTTCGTCGCCGAGCGTCAGCGCGAGTTTCGCCGCACCGATGTTGCTGGATTTAATGAGAATCTCGCGCACGCTCAGATAACCAAACGCGCGATGATCGTGCAGCGCGGAACCGCCGAAATTCCACAGACCGTTTTCGCAGAATACCGTCGAATCAGGCCGCATCTTATGCTCATTAAGAGCGGCGGCGGCAGCTACGATCTTGAAAGTTGAACCCGGCTCCATCATATCGATGATGGCCCGGTTTTTCATCTGTTCGGGCTTGGCTTCCGAACGGAGGTTTAAATCAAAATCCGGGCGGTTAGCGAGGGCTAGGATTTCGCCTGTCTGCGGCCGCATCAGAATAATCGTGGCTTTTTGTGGAGAATATTCCGTCATCGCAGCGTCGATTTCGTCCTCCACGATGCTCTGCAGGCCAAGATCGACAGTCAGATGCACCTCGTAGCCGTCCCGTGGCGCGCGTTCCTGCCCACGGTAAGGCACGATCTCGTGGCCCGCTCGGTTGTGTTCGATGAAACGATAACCATCCTGCCCATGGAGATATTCGTCCATCGAGGCCTCCACGCCTTGAATGCCATGGTGATCGAAATCGGTGAACCCGATCACGTGACAAAGCATCGACCCGTTCGGATAGAGTCGTGTGGCGTCATGCTCGAAATAAATTCCCCGCAAGTCGCCGGCGCGCAGTTTTTCACGAAGCGTATTTGCCCGTGCTGCGGGTACTTCGCGTTTGATCACGATGTAACGGCGCCCGCTCTTTAATTTCTCCGCGAGTTCGTCGGAGGGAATCTCCAGTTCGCGATTCAGAAGATCAATGGTTGCCTGAGGGTTGCTGACATGTGTCGCGTCGGCCACCACCGTTTCGACAGGAATATTATGCGCAAGAACTTCGTTGTTTGCGTCGAGGATTATCCCGCGCTCGGCGTGAATGATCTGCTTGTAAACGTGTTTTTCCGCAGCGAGCCCAGCGTATTCATCATGCTTGATGGCCTGCAGATAAATCAATCGAAACGAAAACAGGCTAAACAGGCCGATGAAACCGGCGCACACGAAACCACAACGAGTCCGGCTATTTGGATTCATGTTGCGCCAGAGCATTAGCGACCGGTTGCACGGTCTCTTCGTCGCTTGACCGCGCGACCATGGTAAGCCGCACGATTTTAGACTCGGAGACTGGAATCATTTTCAGGTAGCCTTCTTTCAATCGGCGTTGCAATGCCGAACGCGAGGTCAATGCGGCGATCTGCGCGGCGGCGATATCGTTTTGCGTCCGCAGCGACGCCAGCTCCGTCTCGACTGCCTTTCTGCGCTCCCCAAGGTGATAAAGTTGTAGAGTCATGTAAACGTACGCCAATCCTGCCACTGCCAAAAATGCCGTCATTACGATCCATCGCGCCAGTGAAGCCGCGTTGACGGTGTTACAATTTCTTCGACGCGATCGGTTCAATTGATCTTCTCCGCTACGCGCAACTTCCCGCTTCGAGAGCGCGGATTCGAGCGCTGTTCTTCTTCCGTCGGTTCCACCGGTTTGGGCGTGACAAGGGCAAGATCGTAATCGGGGTTGCGCCTCGGCTCAGGCCATTCGGGTTTGTCCAGCCACTCCCGGCTGCGATCACGAAAAAAGTTCTTTACGATCCGATCTTCCAATGAGTGAAAAGTGATGACGGCGATGCGCCCGGTGTTTTGCAATCTGCCGGTCAGGACTCGCAGCCCTTGTTCGAGTGCGCCAAGCTCATCATTGACTTTCATCCGCAACGCTTGAAAAACCTGAGTGGCTGGATGCTGCCGTCCATGCCTGCCGACTAGCTTTTCGATCGTGTGTGCCAGCGGCAGCGTCTCGCGGAATGGCGAAGTCTTGCGGATTTTCACGATCATGCTTGCGATCCGCCGTGCCGCCGGTTCCTCGCCTAGTTCGCGAAAGAGGCGGGTCAATTCTTCTTCGCTGTATTCGTTCACGATGCTTGCAGCGGTGAGACTTGTGCGCGGGTCCATGCGCATGTCGAGCGGGCCATTACGGATCAGACTGAAACCGCGCTCCGCATTCTCCAGTTGCCGCGAAGAAACACCTAAATCGAGAAGCACACCACCGACGGTGCGGATCCCAAGTTCGTCGAGAACGCGATCCGCGTGGCGGAAATTTTCCTGCCGCACCGAGATGCGTCGGCCGAAATGGGAGAGATGCTCCCTCACATGCTGAACTGCATCGGGATCTTGATCCAAAGCCAAAACATTGGCACCACTTTTGAGAAGCGCTTCGCTGTGACCGCCGCCGCCGCACGTTGCATCCAGGATAAGCAAGCCTGTTTTAGGCGTAAGTAACTCAAGGACCTCCCTCTGCAGCACCGGACGATGATAGACAAAGTCCTCGGTGGGTTGCGTGCCTTCCTCCTCCGTTCTCGGGTCAACCGCGAGCCATGCGGGATGCGCGCTCCAGAGTGGGCTTATAACGTATTGGCCTAACATTTTACAATCCAATCTCCCTCGCCACGTGTTGGTAAGTAGATGTTTCCTCCTCGTGCGCTCGTTTCCAGCGTTGCAGGTTCCAAATTTCAAAACGTCCACGGTTACCAACGAGCGCCACTTCATTTTTCAATCCGATTTTCTGGCAAAGGTCATCGGGCAGAACGAGCCGTCCCTGTCGGTCTGCGGCTGCATGTTGAGCACGAGAATGCAGTTGTCGCAGGAAAATGCGCCGATCACGCGCGGGAATCTTGTCGTTGATTTCCGCGGTCGAGCTCGTCTTCGCGAACTCTACAGGCGACATGACGAGCAGAAATTCGTGGGTCGCCTCAGGTAACAGAATGAATTCCTCTGGGCGGTTGCGACGCCAGCGCGACGGGATTGTGATCCTGTTCTTCTCGTCAATGGAATGCCGAAACTCACCGGCATAAAAGCGTTCGGATTGGGAATCAGCATCCATTGGTCGTATGGAGTAGTAGCCCACTTTACTCCACTTGACCCCACCTTTAACCACCTCCGCGTTGACCGGTCAATAAAAAATTTCAGCGGATTTGCGCCCCGCTGCCTTGACCGTAAGCTCCTCGAATCATGAAATTTTCCCGGCGCCCGCCCGCGATGGTTTGCGCTGTTCTTTTCATTTGTTGCGCGAGCCTGCAGTCAACTCGAGGTGAGCAGGCTCCAAATGACGCTGTCCGGGTGACCATGTCGATGCATCCCGACGGCTCGCGCACGGTTTACAAATTTGATAACGCGCAGCACACCGCCGTCGCGACGACTACGGATCCTGATGGGAAAGTTCGCCA
The DNA here is from genome assembly GCA_035713885.1 of Candidatus Udaeobacter sp. Taxonomy (GTDB): domain Bacteria; phylum Verrucomicrobiota; class Verrucomicrobiia; order Chthoniobacterales; family UBA10450; genus Udaeobacter. The sequence goes on from DASTMV010000126.1 coordinate 102,731, forward strand.
GACGATCCGTTATCAACTCGATGACGCGGGCCGATTCTCCAGCGGAGAAGTCTCCGGAGCGGATGGCCGTATCCGAATGAAGAGCCGCTACAAATATAACGATGCAGGCAACATTCTGGAAGAAATCCAAACGGCGCCAGACGGCGCTCTTTCGAACAAGATCGTTTACAGCTACGATTCAGCTGGTAAGCAAACTGGTTATTCTGTATTTGATGCCTCGGGGAAACTGGTTAGCCGCACAGGCGGCGCTGCTGCTCGTCCTTCTCCTTCACCCAAGTCGCGCGACAAACGGTCAAGATAAGTAGGCGAGAGAACGATTAGGATGCAGGAATTCGCAGCACGTTGCCCGAACATCCAATATTAGACGGGACCTACTTTTCGATTTTCACAGACTGGTGAACTAAGCATGAGGAGTCGAAGACAGTTCGCGAGCGGGAAATGACGGCGTTGGTCTGCAAAGGCCAAAGCAATGAGATTGCAGCCCATCTGGGAAAGAGCGTGCTCACGGTGAAGACGCAGCTGCAGTCTATTTATAAAAAACTCGGCCAGGTCGGCCGCGGGAAAAGTGATTTCGCTGTTAATGGAACAGTGACAGCGTGTGGGATCGACTGCCGCGTAGATAAGTGCGTATTGATGGGCAATGTCGGTGCGAGGAGTCAAACGCACGAGAGCCCTTCCTCGGTCACCGGGAAACAGAGCGCAAGCAATTTATGGTGTCGGGCTGACAGTAACGCTTGCCGTCGGCGAAGGCGACGGGGCAGTTTGCTGCTCAACCGGCAATTTCAACTTGGTTAACTCAGCATTGCTAATCGCAAATGTGCCATCGCGGCCGTCCACGCGCGCGCACGAAGTACCATCATTATTTTGAGCGCCAATGGTCAGCTTGTGTGCTGTCTTGTTATCGGGTGAAGTGGTGAAGGCGATCACCAACTGCGGTTTGTCGAAGCCTTGCTGAGGCGTCATCGGTCCTAGCCAACGCACCGCATGCAAATTCGACAAAGCATTGAGCAGTGACTCGACATTGGCTTGATTGATTGTGCCGGCTCCCTTCAGCCAACGCCATTGGTTGTTCTGATTGCGTTCTAATGACAGTTCCCTGTCAGTCGTAATGCTTAGCCGATGAATTTGCTCCGGCTTGAACTTGAATATCGCCAACTCCTGCCATCGCAGGGGATCGGGGGAAATCTGGTCGAGTAATCCGCGCCGCACCGCCACGACAAATGGTTCATCGGTCAGGCGCGCGAAAACGTTTTCGCCGTCCTCTTTTCCGAACGCGATCGTGGCAAACGGTTGCTCCCCGGCCTTGCTTTCGGCGGTGTTCTCGGAGGCGAACGAACTAAAGGTCAATTGTAGCTGCGGCTTGTCCAAGTCGTATTTCGGTAGATCGGAAGCAACGTCTTCGACGAACTTTGTGACCCGCTCATTTTGCAGCGTGTCGATCATCCGCTGAACGGCGCCGGAATCCGCTGGCGCGTTGTTTTTACTGGCGATCGTCCAATTTCCGTCCCTGCGCGCGAGCACAGTTTTGTTTTTGCCAGGCGCATCGATTGTGATCCGATCGAGAATGTTCGTATCAATTCGGACCAGGTGGTTATCGCGCAAATCGGCGGGCTTCGTGTTCAGGATTTCTTCAACCTTTTTGGGCAAGGTATAAACGGAGCCGCGCGGAGCGAATCGGACATACACCTGCTCTTTTTCTTTCTCCGGCACAGTACCAATTTGCAGCGTCTGGCCCTTGTCGTTCTGGCCCGCGACTTTGATCGATTCGCCGATCTCGATCTTCTGATCTTTTTTCTGCTCCTGATCGAACAACGTGATCGATCCACGCGGCTCCGCCAATCCGTAAGGCCGCAGGTCACCACGATCGTCGGCCACGAATTTTTCGATGCGCGCGGAGGTGACTTGCGAAATCAAATCGTTGACTTTCTGGTCATCCGCGCGTGCGCGAAGG
>DASTMV010000127.1:0-23431 GCA_035713885.1 Candidatus Udaeobacter sp.
TTAGTTCCCGTTCTCCGTCATGTTCCGCTGCGTCATTCATAACGACGTGGCGCTCTTTGAGGTGTCGGATTCCTCAGATTTGCCGGCGGCTTTAGGTACGTACGGCTGGGGCGCGACTTTTGCTCCCGGCGAAAGTGCAAGCTGACCGGTGACTACAACGGTCTCGCCGGGTTTCACACCACTCTCAACTACAACGAGATCGCCGTCCTGGCGTTGACCTGGTTTCACCGAACGAAGGTCGACAGTATCGTCGGGATTTAGCACAAAAACGAATGGCCCATTCTGGCTGACCTGAACCGCTTGCGACGGCACAAGCGTGGCATGTTTGAGCATGTCCAGAATGAAACGAACCAGCACAAATTCCGATGGCCATAGCGCGCGGTCGGCATTCGGTGTGACTCCTCGGGCTCTCACCGTTCCGGAGCCAGGCTGGACTGCATTATCGATGAAATACAAGTCGCCCATCCGTGGCATGATAGAGCCGTCCGGTAAGTAGGTTTGTACCTTTACATTTGCTCCGCCGAGGTATTTTCGCACAAGTGGCAGGTCATTCTCGGCGACGGTGAAATCAGTGTAAATCGGATCGAGACCCTGGATCGTGACGAGAGATGGACTGGAGGGCCCAACAAGGTTGCCAACGTCAACATTGCGGAGACCGATTCGCCCGTTGATCGGTGACTTGATGTAGCAATAATCAAGATTGACTTGGGCCCCTTCCGTCGCTGCCTGGGACTTTTGTGCGTTGGCCACAGCAGTATCGTAGTCCTGCTGCGAGATGACCTTTCTTGCGCGGAGATCTTCCTGTCGCTTGAGTGTCACCTGATCTAAAGCTGCTTGCGCTTTCGCCTGATCGAGCGCGGCCTGAAACGGTCGCGGGTCGATCGTAAAAAGCGGGTCGCCTTTCTTCACGTCGGAGCCGTCCTGGAAATGGCGCGAGATGATTACGCCGTTTACCTGGGCCTGAACCTGAACTGTCTCGTATGCAGCACATGTGCCGATCTCATCCAAGTACACCGGCACATCCTTTGCGATCGCTTTAGTGACCGCTGCAGGGCGGGCCGGCGGCTGAGCGGTCTTAATTTCGGCGGCCCTGTGTTGAAGAATTCTATAGGAAACAAACACTGCCAGAAAGATGAAAAGTAAGTAGGCCCACTTTGGAACCTTCTGATTGGCAGCACGGCTAGGTCTCGTTTGAGACGTTGTAGAACGCTGGACACCGACCCGATGCAACGTCTGAATATCGCCCGTCTCTGTATTAAGCTTCATTTGAACCCTTTGTTTGCACCACGATGCGCCCTCTTTTTGAATTCGAACGTGCCTGTTTGGTCTGGCCGTTGCGCTCGGCCAGAGCGCGACTCGGAAACTGGCGCGCGTTGGCCTCTTTCCGGTCGGCCTTCTCTGCTCGGTCTCGAATCCGCGCCAGCACTCTCATGCACGTTTGGAGATCGGACGGCGCGATACCCATTATTAGTTCGTGCCGAAGCTTGTCGGCTGTTGCATTGATTTGCGTGATTACACGCTGCGCGCGCCGGCCAAGCAGCACCATCTTGCAGCGGCGATCATGTAAAGAATTTGTGCGCGTAACCCAAGCTTCTCGCTCCAACCGATGTAATAAAGTTACTACGGTTGGTTCTTCTACGCCTAACCGCGCTGCAATTTCAGCCTGGGTCAGTGCTCCCTCTGCAATGGAAAGGTGCATTAGCGTCCGCCATTTGGCCTGGCTCAGACCCATAGGCTTGAGACGTTGGTCGAGTTTTTGCCGCCAGGCACGAGCGGTGTTGTGAAGTAAAGGGCCCAAGCTTTCAGCTGTTCCACTCCTGGACATACGATACGGAAATTGGTTAGTATGCTAACCAATTCCCAATGTGGCAGCGTGTCAATGATTGTTCACGCCTACCTCAAACAGAACCATCTCGCGTTTGCTGTAATCATGCACGCGAGCGACCGGCTTCGCTTGGAGCGGCGCCCATTTTTGCGTGTCTAGCGCTTCGCGTTCTTTCTCGGTCCGAACAAGGAAATAGCGCGTATCCTGCGGCAAGTTCATGACGTAACTCACGTATTTCACGTGCGCTTTTACATAAAAGAAGATCGGCTGATAATCCGGGTTCACCGCGTAGAGCGTTTCGCTCACGGATACCAGCGAATTAATCTCTGCGGCGGCTTTTTTGACCTGCTGTCTGTTCCTCAAAAGAATCGCCGTGACGGGATAACCGATTCCTCCAATGAGGAGACCCAAGGCCACGAAAGCCGCCACCACTTTGATCCAGTCTCGGTCGTTCCTCATCCAGGCTTTGGGCCAGTGCAACGCCTGCCCGGCATATATCATCGCCAGCAACCATGAGGCTGGCACAATTGCCGGCATGCTGTATCGGGCGACCGCGCCAGGAACGAGATTGACCGCCAGGAATGGAATTGCGGTCCCCCAACATATGGCCCGCGCGAGCCGTCGATTTGATTCGTCAGGAAATCTTGAAAACCGCGCGAACGCAAACAGGAGAACCCATGGAAGAAAATAGACTAAACTGCGTGGGATGTTTTGAATCCAACTGAGGAATCTAAAATCGACTCCTTTTAATCGGCCGGTGTACTGGGCTGACCACTTATCCACAGCAACCTGCGTCGTGGTCCTGTGGATAAACGGAATCGCCCAGGCGGCAGCGATACCGAACATGATAGCCAGGGCGATCAAGTGTGCCGGATGAAAAAAGAGCCGCCAATCTTTCTTACAGACCACAACGGCAAGAACGATTCCGTAAAAAAACACGAGATGCGTGGCTCCTTTGGTCAGCAAACCAAGCCCGAGAAAAACGGATGCCGGAAGCCAGATGAGCCAGGGTGATTTCTTTTGGAGAAAAAAGCTGAGCCAAAACACAATCGCCAAGCCACAAAGCGAGACATACAGCCCTTCGATTTCTATCAATCGTCCTTTTTCTATGATCCCGATATTGGTCATCCAGATCAGAGCAGCAAGGAGCGAGCCTTTCGGGCCTAGACTGGGTCGCGCCACGGTCACAAACGCAATGGCGACAGCGAGCACTGATAGCGCCGAGGGTAGCCGCGCTGTCCATTCATTACGTGCGCCAAAGATTTTGAAGGACGCTGCCACGGCCCAATTCACGAGGGGCGGCTTGCGGTAATAAGGATAACTTCCTACTTGCGGAACAATGTAATTACCCGTCTCCAGCATTCGGATTGCTGGCAAGATTCGGCGCCCTTCTTCGCCTTTGATCGCAATCGAGCCAAGTGAGGGTAAATAGATTACCGCCCACACCAGGCCAACAGTTGCTACCGCTCGGAGGCACGACTTCACCACGAATTGGAAGTTAATGGCACGCACGCGATTTATCCAAAGGTGCGCACAGAACGTCAAATCAAACTGAACCGTGGCTTGACGCGACGCGTTCGCAAAGGTAACCTGTAGACCTAGTCCGCGCACTGATGAGAGTGGGAACTGGTGTCCCACTCTTTTTCGTCTGCGGGCTGCACGTTTTTATGAACGCTGAGTTTATCGCCATGCTCGATTACTTGGAGCGAGAGCGCGGAATTAAGCGCGAAATCTTGCTCGAGGCAGTTTCGAACGCTCTCCTTTCAGCTTCGAAAAAGAGCGTCGGAGCGTCACGCGACCTGCACATTGACATTAATCGAAAGACTGGCGAAATCCGCGCCCTGGCAAATTTGATGGTGGTTGATCATGTAACCAATCCACAGGATGAGATTGAACTCTCGAAGGCGCGCAAAATCAAGCCGGATGCCAACGCCGGTGATACCGTGGAGATCGAGGTCACGCCTAAAAATTTTGGGCGCATTGCGGCGCAGACGGCAAAACAAGCGATGATGCAACGGATTCGCCAAGCCGAGAAAGAAATGATTTATGAAGAATTCAAAGATCGCGCCGGCGAAATCGTGAGTGGCACCGTGCGACGGTTTGACCGTTCCGACGTCATTCTCGATCTTGGGAAATTTGAAGCCGTCATGCCGCAGCGCGAACGAGTTGCGGTGGAAGATTACAATGTCGGCGATCGTCTCCGCGCGTACGTTGTGGCGGTAGAAAATGGAGTGCGCGGTCCGGAGATTATCGTCTCACGCAGTCATCCAAATTTCGTGCGCCGGTTGTTTGAGCTTGAGGTAAGCGAGATCGCGGACGGTACTGTCGAGATTCGGGGTATTGCCCGAGAAGCTGGTTATCGCACTAAGATTGCAGTCTGGAGTGCGAACGAAAAAGTGGACCCGGTCGGCGCATGCGTAGGCATGCGCGGTTCGCGTGTCAAAAACATTGTGCGCGAACTGAACAACGAAAAGGTCGATATTATCCGGTGGAGCTCAGATCCTAAGGAGTATATTTTGGAGGCGCTTAAGCCGGCAAAAATTAAGAATCTGCTGTTCGATACCGAGAAGAAGAGCGTGCAAATCTCGGTCGATGAAGATCAGCTTTCGCTCGCTATCGGTAAAAAAGGACAGAATGCGCGGCTGACTTCGCGGCTCACGGGCTGGGAAATTAATATCGGAAAGGACACATCGGCGACTACGGTAGTGGAACAGAAGGTCGCGCAAGCCGCACACACACTCGCCGGCGCTCTTCCAGTCAGCGAAGACCAGGCACTGACGCTGGTGAAATCAGGGTTTACCAACCTGGAAGGATTGCGCGATGCAGACGTGCAGGATTTGGTGGATATTCTTGGCGTGGACGAAGCAAAGGCGCGCGAAATCTACGATGCAGTGCACCGGGAAGAAGTCGTACATTAGGATGGCTCGGTTTGAGAACGCTAGAGCCATGAGCGAGATTTTAGAGGAACAACGATGGCAACAAAGGCGAGCGGCAAAACTGCAACACGTAAGCCAGCCCCGAAGGGTTTCGGAGCGGGACGCAAGACGACCGCCCCTCACAATCCAGCCGACGCCGCGCCGAAAGCCAAGAAGGGATTAAAAACGGATGTTGTCGCGGCGGCGGCACCGGTGTCCTCCAGACAGCGCACGACCCAGCCGGAAAAGTCCGGCGTTTCCGCAGGCGTCAGCCCGCATCCGGAGAGCGTCTCGCTCATTGACCGAAAAAAACCGGCAAAAAAATCCGGAGACGGTGAAGTAAAACCTAAACGCACCGTTTTACCGCCGATCTCGCGTATCCGCGCGTCCCTCGAGGGAACTTCTGTTCCAAAGCCTGCGCCAGCTCCAGATGAGCAAGCGCCTCCGCCTCAACACTCCGCGACTCAACCGGCGGAGAAATCGTCTACTGAAACCGTGTCCGTTACCGGGGAAGCGGAACCCGCGCCGGGGCAGAAGGTGCTTTTGATCAAACCGCCCATTGTCGTTAAACACTTCGCAAATGAGCTCGGCTTGAAGCCGCATCAGCTGATCGCTGAGTTAATGGCGCACAACATTTTTGCGAACATCAATCAGACAATCGAGCCGGACATAGCTGCGAAGATTGCGGAAAAACATGGGTTTATTCTGGAAAAAGAGCGGCGGGAAAAAGGTGCGGGCGTTCACAGGGTGGAACAACCGGTAGTCGCGCCGCCGCCGCCGGTGATCGAAAAGAAAGAGGAGTTAAAGCCCCGGGCCCCCATCATCACTTTCATGGGCCACGTCGACCATGGTAAAACGACGTTACTGGATGCCATCCGCAAGACGCGCGTCGCAGCCGGCGAAGCCGGCGGGATCACGCAGCACATTGGCGCGTATAGCGTCGAGCATAACAAGCACAAGATTACGTTCATCGATACTCCAGGGCACGCCGCCTTCACGGCAATGCGTGCGCGTGGCGCGAATGTTACCGACATTGTCGTGCTGGTGATCGCTGCGGATGACGGCATCATGCCGCAGACAGCCGAAGCGATCAATCACGCCAAGGCTGCGCCGCATGTAAAAATCATGGTGGCTGTGAACAAAATGGATCTTCCCGGTGCGAATCTCGACCGAGTGAAGAAACAATTGCAAGAGCACAGCCTCACTCCGGAAGATTGGGGAGGAGAAACAATCATTTGTCCGGTGTCGGCGACCAGAGGCACCGGGATCGATCAGCTTCTTGAGATGATGGCCTTGCAGGCTGAGGTGATGGAACTCAAATCGTCCCCGACGGCAAGGCCGCGCGGCACTGTCATTGAAGCGCAAGTAGAAGCCGGTCGGGGTCCCACCGCCACTGTGATCGTGCAGATGGGCACGCTAGAAATTGGCGATCCATTTATCTGCGGGGATTACAGCGGCAAAGTGAAATCTCTGCTCAACGATAGGGGCCAGACCATTAAGCAAGCCGGACCTTCGACACCGGTGAAAGTCCTTGGATTTACTGGTCTGCCCAACGCCGGCGACGAATTCTTGGTGATGGAATCGGAGCGCGCTGCGAAACAATTAAGCGACGAGCGGCTTGAGACAAAACGCACCAGCAAACTTTTCGTTCCGCAACGCGCCACCCTCGAGACTCTGCTTGAAACTGCCGAAGGTAAAAAAGTATTGCGGATTGTCTTGAAAGCCGACACGCACGGTTCGGTCGAAGCCATCATCAATGCACTGAAACAGATCGAAACCAAAAAAGTCGACCTTGAGATGATTCATTCGGCGGTGGGTCCGATTTCCGAATCGGACATTCTGCTGGCGAGCGCGTCTGATGCAGTAGTCGTCGGTTTTAACATCAAGGTTGAAGCCATGGCGGTTCCAGCCGCAAAGCGCGAAGGCGTGCAGATCAAGCTTTACAGCATCATTTACGAATTACTCGATCAGATCAAAGACGCCATGGCTGGTTTGCTGGAACCGGAGCTACGCGAGACGGTTATTGGACACGCAGAGGTAAAACAGGTTTTTCAATTGAGCAGAGGCATTGTCGCTGGTTGCCTTGTGACAGATGGCCGGATTGCTCGCGTGGCGCGCGCGCGTATTCTGCGAAGGCGTCAACCGGTTTATGATGGTGGAATTTCGACGCTGCGCCGTTTTCAGGACGACGTTAAGGAAGTGCGTTCCGGTTTGGAATGCGGTATCAAGCTGGGTGATTTTAGCGAATATCAAGCGGGCGACGTGATCGAGTGCTATCAGCTCGAGCAAATCGCCCAAAAACTGTGATTCGTTAGGCACTTGTTTCTTCAGTCCCTTTGGTCATCTGGGACGGAAGGGACCGCAGCGACAAGAGAGAGTAATGAAACATCGACAACTACGCGTGAACGAATTGGTAAAACGTGAGCTCAGCGGCATCATTGCACGCGAGATCAACTTCGAAGGCGCCCTGGTCAGTATCAACGCCGTAGATGTCGCTGCCGATCTGAAGAACGCGCATGTGTTCGTAAGCACCCTTGGCTCACCAGACGGGACGAGCGTGATCCATAAACTGGAAGCGCATCGTCCTGCCCTGCAAGCTGAACTTTCGCGGCACATCGTGTTGAAATACACTCCGCATCTGATTTTTCATTTAGATGACTCGATCAAACGCGGTGCGCGCGTCTTGGAAATTTTAGACGATCTAGGCAACACATCGGAGAAAACGAATGAGTAACACCACGTTCGAAGAAATTGGCCGCGTGCTTCGCGAACATCAGCAGTTCGTCGTGCTAAGCCACGTTCGCCCTGATGGCGACGCGCTTGGCAGCCAGCTCGCGCTCGGATTATCGCTCCAGCAACTTGGAAAGGACGTGCTGATCTGGAACGAAGAAGGCATGCTGGAAAAATATTCTTTCCTGCCGCGTGCGGAATTATTGACGAAACCGCCGTCGAAGGCTGAGCCGGTCGATGTCGCAATCGCCCTTGACACCGCAATTCAAAACCGGCTGGGTGCCACGCTGGCCGCGGTCAAATCCGCGAATATCTGGATCAACATTGACCATCATCTCAGTAATCCCGGTTATGGCGATTTAGTGCTCATCGACCCAAGCGCGCCCGCAACAGGCGAAATTCTTTTTAATCTGATCAAGAGCCAACGTTTGCCATTCAATCACGATATTGCCGAGAACCTTTATGCAGCAATCTCGACTGACACAGGCTCGTTCCAATATCCGCAAACCACTGCACGCACTCTCGAAATTGCCGCGGAACTCGTGCGAAATGGCCGGCTCGAAGTTGGAAAAATAAGTCAGCAATTGTACGAAAATTATCCTCGGCGGAGGCTTGAACTGTTGCGCGAGTTGCTGCGAACAATGCGGTTTATTGAAAGCGACCGTATCGCAACATTCAGCCTCAGTCTGAAAACCGCAGCAGAACTCGATGTCATTCCTGAAGACAATGAAGGCCTGATCGATCATCTCCGGGCAGTTCATGGCGTCATCGTCGCTGTTTTTTTTGAGGAACTTTCCGACGGCAAGGTGCGCGTGAGCATGCGTTCGAAAAACGAGAGGGTCGATGTGTGTGCGATTTGTCAGAAATTCGGCGGCGGCGGCCATACACTCGCCGCCGGTGCGCGCGTTGGCGGTAATCTCGCCGAGGTCGAACATAAGGTTCTGGAGGAAACCGTTGAAGCCGTTAGACGCGTGTGCAAATCCTGACGGAGTTCTGCTCGTCGATAAGGCAGAGGAGATGACGTCGCACGACGTGGTGGCATTGGCGCGGCAAAAACTTGGAACAAAAAAGATTGGCCATTGCGGCACGCTCGACCCGATCGCAACCGGGCTGCTTCTGCTCACCGTCGGGCGCGGCACAAAGGTTCAGGATTTGCTGATGAGCGAAGATAAAGAATACGTAGGCACGTTTGTGCTAGGCGTAACCACTGACACGCAGGACCGGGCAGGAGAAGTGATTCAGAAGCGACCAGTTCCTGCATTGCAGGAAAATCAGATCCGGGCCGCGTTTGAAAAGTTCCGGGGCGATTTTTATCAGCTGCCGCCGATGGTCTCTGCAAAAAAGCATGGTGGCGTGCCGCTATACAAACTAGCGCGCCAGGGGAAGGTAGTGGAGCGTGAGCCGCGTCTGGTTCACGTGTATCGCTACACAATCGACAGGATCGCTTTGCCTGAAATCGATTTCACTGTGTTGTGCAGCAAGGGTTTTTATGTCCGCACCTATGTTCACGATATCGGCGAAGTGCTCGGTTGCGGCGCGCATTTAAAATCATTGCGCCGGACAAAATCCGGTCGGTTCCATGTGGCGAATGCGGTGACTATTGAGAAGATGAAAAATGCGGCACGCGAGGAAATCCTGAATCGGATGTTAACTTTGCCGGAAGTGTCCAAGATGCGTGGAGCATGAATAAACGAGATCCTTAACTGGCCTCCTGCTTCGTGAAAAGGTTACATCGTTACATCGGATCCGGGTTGTAATGCTTGCAGCATGGCGACAACTTAAAGTTCAAAACCGCGAAGCAGCTCATCATGATGGAGATCCTCGGCACGATTCCAGAGCTATCGCATTTGTCGGGGCCGCTCTTTTTGGCCATTGGCGTTTTCGATGGGGTCCACTTGGGTCATCAGGCCGTCATCTCCACTTCAGCGGAACACGCGCGCTCTGCCAATGGCACTCCTGTCGTGGTGACGTTCGATCCGCACCCGGAGAAAATATTGCGACCGGAAAAAGCGCCGCATTTGCTTACGGCCACACCGCACAAGATCGCTCTGATCCGGACCCTTGGCGTGAGGCATCTTTTGATCATCAGATTCAACAGACATTTTGCCGCAACTGAACCGGAGGATTTCGTGCAACAGTTGGTCCTGCACTCGAAGCCGCTGCGCGAAATTTGCGTCGGGCACGAGTGGTCATTCGGAAAGAACCGGCGCGGCAATCTCGAATTATTAACGAAATTAGGGGCCATGTTCCACTTCAACGTTGTTGGATTTCGCCCGGTGACGGTCGATGGCCAGATCGTGAGCAGCACAACGATCCGTGGGGCAGTGGAAGCCGGCGATCTAAAAAAAGCCGCAGCGATGCTTGGCCGTGAATACACGATTTGGGGGACAGTTGTGCACGGCGACGATTTAGGAAAAAAAATCGGATTTCCAACTGCAAATTTGAGCGCCCATAGCGAACAGTTTCCGCCTAACGGCGTGTACTTCGCTGAAGCAATTCTTGACGGTGAGCGGCTTCCGGGGGTCGTGAACCTCGGTTTTCGCCCTACGATGAGCGGCGGGAAATCGGACCGGGTTCTTGAAATTCACCTGTTCGATTTTGAGCGCGACATCTATGGAAAAGATTTGCAGTTGCGTTTCCTCCGTTATCTCAGGCCCGAGAAGAAATTCGAAAATGTTGATGCGCTAGTGAGGCAGATCGGACGCGATGTGCGGCAAGCGCGCGAACTGGCCGCCCTGTAATTGCCTGGTAGCGCTACAAGTCCAGGCGAGTAAGGTCCCGCACTTCAGGCGTCTTGCGGACCGCAAAGATGACAGCGAAAGCGCCGACCATAAGCCCGCAGCCAAATGCGAACACTAGCAACAGCCAAATTGGAAAATCGGCCATTTGGATCACGCCCTCACGAACAATGCGAGCGCCGCCGGAAAGCAAGTAGGCGACTCCACTCCCGAGCAGTGCCAAGCTTAAGACGATCATTGTCCGGAGCCATCGGGACTCGCGCGGCGCTACCGGCAGGCTAGCCATGACTCGTGCCGTGAATCCGTCGTCGTCCAGATACGGCAGCGCATCCCGTAACTGTCGGTCGAGCGTTTCGTCGTCGATCATTGGATTCATTGTATCAACTGGGTGCCCACGCTGCCAATGTCCGTTTTAATTTTTCGCGGCCGCGCAGGACGTTCGTCTTCACGGTGCCGAGCGGGATGTCGAGAACACGCGCGGCTTCATCATGCGACAAGCCGTTTTGACAGCAAAGCACAATCGCAGTGCGTTCATGTAACGGAAGTAAACTCAGCGCGTGCATAAGGTCGTGTCTCAAACCAGGGTCGACAGTCTGTGGATCCTGCTCTGCCTGCCACTGCCCCTCATCAATCCCCACCAATTCTTTGCGACGCCGCGCATCTTCACGAAAGCAATTGTAGGCGATTCGATAAAGCCACGTTGAAAACCTCGCTTCACCGCGAAAGCCGCGAATATTCTTGTATGCGCGAAGAAAAGTTTCCTGAGCAAGATCATCAGCCAAAGCAATATCTGTGCGGGTGAGTTGCCGCAGCAAACCGCGCACGCTTGACTGATGCCGTCGCACGAGTTCGCCGAAGGCGTGCTGATCGTCATCGGCGAGGACCCGAGCAATGAGGTCAGCATCGGTAAGCTCCACAGCCGCAATATTACGGTCGCGGTGGCGGAGGAGGAATTTCCTTTTTGCCTTCTAGTTTCCATACAATCAAATAGCCAAGTCCGATCAGAAACGGAATCAGCCCGAAAGACCATACGCCGCCTTCCCAGTCGTTAACGGCTGCAAGCCAGACCATCAGGCCGAGGCCGACCATGGTCCAAATCACCCCGCGTCGCACATCCGAGCGGCGACGCACTCGTCGCACTTCAGGTGCAAGCAGTTCTGCGGGAACTGGCTGACCTTTCTCCACCATCATCCGGATCGTCCTCTGTCGCATGCGGTTCCCGATAAGAGCAAATATTCCTATCGTAACAACGATCAGCACGGGCGCACCGAATATTGAAAGGAACACGATCGCCACGATCGGGATAGCGACAAGATTGCGCATCTCTTGGAAATCGGCATCGTCATCCTTGTCACCTGTATCAATAATGATTCCATGCTTTCCACCGAGCTTCTTCTCGAGCTTCTGGTGAATTTTTCCGGCAAGATCGGATGATGCAGGGCTCGCGGTCGCCGTTAGCGCTGGAGTTGATGTTGATGCAGCTGCTGTCGTAGCGGCCGGAGTAGCCATTGGAGTCTCGGTTGGAGCCTGGGCAAACAAGCTGCCAGTCACCGTCGTCAGGCAAATGAAGAGGAGGAATAGTTTTTTCATAAGATATTTATTCATATGATGCAGTAGATCGCCTCGCTGGATTCAACGATTTTGCCTCTGTCGAGGCAATTAAAAGGTTGCATGGCCAGATTGACTGGACATTATTGTTCCCTTTCAGGCTGCGGGTGTAGCTCAGTTGGTAGAGCACCACCTTGCCAAGGTGGACGTCGCGAGTTCGAGCCTCGTCACCCGCTCCAGTTTTAGCCGTGTATCAGAGCGCCCCCCGCGCTCGCTCAACCGCAAGAAGGTGTTCTTCAAGCTCATGCCGTTCCAAGCGATGGTGGAATTGGAGGAGGAATTCTGGCAGAGACTCGCTTTTTCCAATTTGCCCGATGAAGGATCAGAACGATCAGCCAAATAACAAACGCGAACAGGCCGGCAGGTAAAGTGAAAAGCATCAACCAACCCAACACACCAAGCTCGTAAAGGAGGTGTCCATAATCCTGGTTATTGATGATGCAAGGATGTACCGAGCCTTCGTCGACCTTGCACCCGTGGGCGTTCGCAATGAAGCTGCACAAGATCACCGAGGCGACGGGCGCAAACGCGAACACCGCGATGAGAAGCAAAGGGATCCAGTACAGCATCCAGGGGAACCGTTTCGGAATCCGGAAGGGTGCCGGCTTCATAACACCCACGTAGTACAGGCTTCGTACCCATGTTGTCGAGCAAGCATGCTGCGCGATCCCATGCGGGAGTTCTCGACGGCGAGTGGCTGTAAATCAGGCGCGCCGTTTACCGTCGGACGGAATCCATCTCTGGCGCATTTAGTTACACGTTACCGTCAGAAAAAATCATGGGTCTGCTCGCGATTGAGCCTTCCAGCAATTCGAGCAGACGCGCTTCGTAAGAGTCGCAGATTGGCGATTCACCACTTGGCTGGATCCACTCAGGGTGTTGGATTCGTAGATCGTCGTGAATTTGTTTCTTCAGATCTGCGTATGTCCGGACTCGTTGAGGCATGGCCCTGGATACCTTTCTGGTTATCTAGGCGCCGCTGACATCGCGTGAGCCAATAAAACTATTGGCCAGAGCGCAATGAACACAATTATCCCAAAAGCAACCAACTCAGATGAATAATTGGGCTTTGTCCTGTACGCATGGCGGTCACTAAAAAAACGAGAAGCGCGAAAGCGCATTGAGTTTGGAGTTTCACTGTTCATGTCAAAAATAGACAACGTTTCGATTCTTGGCGTTTCAGCGCAAAAGTAACGTCGTCGTCACTTCTGGCGGTAATTCCGCCGGCGACAAACCTGAGTCAGCGGCTGACTAGATGTTCGCGTTCTCCGAACATCGGTCGAATTAGATTCCGCGGTTACACGCCGCCGCTGAAAATTAGCGACGGGTTAGTCGCTATAATAGTACGCGCCGCCGTAATAGCTGTACCAAGGATAATACGGATAATAAAATGGTGCGTAGTAGGTGTTGTACCGCGCTTCGGGCGTCCGCTTCGCATCGTAGTAGGCGTCGGCACATCCGCTAACCACAACAGCAAACACCCCCGTGCACAGCAGCCAAAGAATTGCTGCAATAAAATTGAGCCGTCTTTTGGAGCTTCTTTTCACAGGGCGTTTGGGGCGCTCATTTGATGCGAAGCTTTACTCGAACGCAAGCCAAAAATTGAACGCATTGGAGCAGCCCTTCTGCATCCACCCAGAAATATTGCGAAAAGGATTGCACAAAGGATCGACAGCAACACTGGAATGTGATGCGTGTATTCCCTTGTGGTTTTCATCAGATTCCCCTGTCTTTGATTCTGATTCCCCTCTTTCGTGAGGCTGCATCTGCGGCCTGACCTAGCCTTCTGGTGCTTTAGACAGGATGGTTCCTGACCAGCAAAGGCGCGTTTCTGTACTATTTGGTTTACACGGGCCAGCCGGTCGCTCTGAGCAGGCTAATTCTGATGTATGATCAAGAGCATTTTACATAGAAATCAGCGCTCGATAATATCAGCGGCTTAATGAAACCAAATTTCCTTTGGCTCGGAATGTTTCTGCCGCTTGTATTTAGCGTGCCCGCACAAACACCGTCTGCATCGTCCTCACCCGGAGAGTTCGATGTGATTATCCGCGGCGGGATGGTTTACGATGGCACTGAGGCTGACCCGCGGCAGGCGGATATCGCGATCCGCGGTGATCGCATTGCAGGCATCGGCGCCGCGGTTGCGGGAGCGAAAGCAAACACTGTGATCGAGGCGAAAGGACTCGCTGTAGCGCCGGGATTCATCAACATGCTTTCGTGGTCAACGGAGTCGCTGATTCAGGACGGCCGTTCGCAGAGCGAAATCCGTCAGGGCGTGACGACCGAGATTATGGGCGAAGGCGAATCGATGGGGCCGGTCAATGACCGCGTGCGGGAGCACATGCTGCGTAGCCAGGCTGACATCAAATACGACATCAAATGGAACACGCTCGCCGAATATCTGAAGTACCTGGAGCAACGCGGGATCTCGTGCAATGTCGCCTCTTTTTTAGGCGCCACTACAGTCCGCGAATACGTCATCGGTTTTGAGGATAAACAGCCGACACCGAAGCAGCTTGACCAAATGCGGGAGCTGGTGCGCAAAGAAATGGAAGCCGGAGCGCTTGGGATTGGTACTTCGCTGATTTATCCGCCTGCGTTCTATGCGAAAACCGAAGAGCTGATCGAGCTATGCAAGGTCGCGGCACGATATCAGGGCAAATACATTTCGCATATGCGCAGCGAAGGAAATCAATTGTTCGAAGCACTCGACGAACTGCTGCGTATTGCGCGCGAGGCCAATATTCCGAGCGAGGTTTATCACATCAAAGCCGCAGGCAAAAAAAATTGGCCAAAGCAGGATGAGCTGCTGGCGCGGATCGAACACGCGCAAAAGGAAGGGCTAAACATTCACGCGGACATGTACACCTACACAGCCGCTGGCACGGGGCTCGACGCCTGCTTACCGCCGTGGACGGAGGATGGCGGTTATCCTGCCTTATTCAAGCGGCTTCGCGACCCGTCGATGCGTCAGAAAATCAAAGCTGAAGTGAAGGTTGACAGTGACAAGTGGGAAAATCTTTATCTCGCTGCGGGTTCGCCGGACAAAATTTTGTTGGTCGGATTTAAATCGGAAAAACTGAAGCCGCTAACGGGAAAGACACTCGCTGAAGTAGCGAAAATGCGCGGGAAAGATCCCATCGACACCGCTATGGATCTGATCGCGGAGGACGAATCACGCATCGGCACAATCTACTATTTGATGTCGGAACAGAACGTAAGGAAGCAACTGCGAAAGTCGTGGATTTCGTTTGGCTCGGATGAAGCGTCCCAGGCACCTGAACCGCCGTTCACGAAATCTAACCCACATCCTCGGGCTTATGGAAACTTCGCACGAGTTATAGGCAAATATGTCCGTGACGAAAAACTTCTTTCGATGAGCGACGCCATTCATCGACTGAGCGGCTTGCCGGCGACGAATCTTGGCTTGGATCACCGGGGATTTCTTAAGGAGGGAATGTTCGCTGACATCGTGGTGTTCGATCCGGCGACGATCACGGATCACGCAACTTTTGAAATGCCGCATCAATACGCGACGGGCGTGAAGCATGTATTCGTCAACGGAGTCCAGGTGATTAAGGACGGAGAACACACAGGGGCGAAACCGGGTCGTGCACTTTGGGGACCAGGCAAGGTAAAGTAATGCCTCTCCGGACCATTGAAACGCCCTTGCCGGGCTCGGTTGTTTGTCGCGCACGATAGAGGTACGCGCCTGCGAGGCTGAAGGCGTATACCCTAGGGAGGAAGTTCTGAACCTGGCAATTGTTTCACTTGGAAAGAGCGAAGAGTCTTCGCTGGTCGGTTTTGGGCACAAGTGGATATCACTGAAACGGATGAGGACATCAAAGTATGTGCGGAGATCCCGGGCGTACATCCCAAGGATATTAACGTCAGCGTGGAGGACGGCACGCCAAGCATCAAAGCCGAGAAGAAAAACGAGCGCGACGAAAACGAAAAAGGACAGTTCCGCATCGAGTTTTGCTACGGCGCATTTGAACGGACTATCGTTTTGCCTGCGGAGGTGGACGAATCAAACGCGAAAACCGAGTTCAAGAAAGGCGCGCTGAAATTAAGACTTCCGAAGCGCCGGAACGGAATCGCGTCAAAAAGAATCCCGATAACGTAAAACACCGGGCGAACTGTGCCTCCCGGCGTTCGTCTGTCCCCGGCGCAACAGAAGTTAACAGCGTCATCACATCAACCCACTGAGGAGAGCGGACGCTACAGCCGTCGCCTGTTCGCGATGCGTTGAAAGTACGCGAGGTAGAGTAGAAGTTACTTCAGATGGATCCGATCAAAAGCATCAAATTGCGATGGCTTCAAGGTGCATTACACGACATTACCTACGAACTGTCACGCTCCCAATTTTCCAGGTTTGCGCCGCGGGGGTGGGAACCGGCGATTAATGCTTATCGGTGCGAACATTGCATTCGCATCTGTGTTGATCTTGCGGGAGTCGATCGATCACTGATCGATCTGATTGTCGAATCACGGCGTGTGGTGATTCGCGGCACACGCGAGCTGCCGGAACCAAGCCATGCCGAAGGACACGCTGTTCAATTGTTGGCCATGGAGATCGATTACGGGCCTTTCGAGCGCGAGATCAATTTGCCCGTCGAAGTGGAAATCGACCAGGCACACGCCGAGCAGCGCAACGGAATACTCTGGATTACGCTGCCTTTAAGGAGAGAATCATGAACGCCGACAATCTGAAAGCTTTGCAATCCGGCATGGATTCCAAGCCAGCAAGCCAGAGCACAGTCGCACTCGGTGTCGAGGGAAACCGCACGACGCATATCCCGGAAGAGCTATCAATTCTGCCCGTGCGTGGATTCGTGATTTTTCCTGGAACAGTTATTCCGCTCAATGTTCAACGTGCAGCGTCGCTTAAACTGCTCGATGACACGTTGCCGCGCACAAAGGTGATCGGTCTAATCACGCAGCGTGATGAGACAAAGGAAGAGGCGACACCGCAAGACCTCTACTCAATCGGCACGGCTGCGCTCGTGCTCAAATTGTTAAGGCAGTCAGACGACCATGTCATCGTCATTGTCCAGGGGCTCCGCCGTTTTTCGCTCCGTAAAATCATCGCCACTGACCCGTTTCTGCGCGCGGAAGTCGATTTGCTGCAGTCGGTCATGCCGCAACCGAGCAAGGAATGGGAGGCCACATTTCGAAATTTGCGTGATTCGGCCGCCCGCCTGTTCGAGCTGACGCCGGACGCACCAGAGCAAGCGCGCTTGATGATAATGAACATCGAGAATCCCGAGCAGCTCGCGGACTTTCTTGCGCCGAATCTGAACGTAGGCTTCGCAGCCAAGCAGGCGTTGCTCGAAGAAGTCGACGTTGAAAAACGGGTCCGCGCAGTGCAGCAACATATCTCGTCGCAGCTCGAGATTGCTCAGATCCAACAACGGCTTCAAAAAGATGTCGCTTCGCAATTTTCCGATGCACAACGTCGCGCTTACTTGCGTTCGCAGCTCAAGGCGATACAGCATGAGTTAGGCGAAACGGACGGCGGCAATGAGGAACAGGCGCAGCAATTGCGCAACCGTCTTGAGGAAGCTAAACCGCCGCCGGATGTGATGAAGCAGGCGGAGCGGGAGCTAAAGCGGCTCGATTTCATTCCGCCGGCAAGTCCGGAGTTTTCAGTCATCGTCAGTTACGTCGAGATAATCGCCGATCTTCCCTGGAACAACCTCAGCAAGGACAATCTTGATCTGGAACAGGCGCAGCAAATTTTGGATCGCGACCATTACGATCTCGAAAAGGTCAAGAAACGGCTGATCGAATACTTAGCCGTGCGGAAACTGAATCCGCAGGGATCGGGCGCAATCCTCTGCTTCCTTGGCCCTCCTGGCGTGGGCAAAACAAGCCTCGGTCAATCGATTGCCGATGCGCTGGGACGAAAGTTCATACGGATCAGTCTCGGCGGAATGCGCGACGAAGCGGAAATTCGCGGTCATCGCCGCACGTATATCGGGTCAATGCCAGGCCGAATCATTCAGGAGTTGCGCCGCTGTGGGACTCGCAATCCTGTGTTTATGCTCGACGAGATCGACAAGATCGGGGCGGATTTTCGGGGCGACCCTGCCAGCGCATTGCTCGAAGTGCTCGACCCGCGACAAAACAACGCCTTTGTCGATCGTTATCTCGACGTCCCATTTGATCTTTCACAGGTGATCTTTATCGGGACATCCAACTACATCGATGGCATACCGGAACCGTTGCGCGATCGAATTGAAGTAATTTCGATCCCCGGTTACACGGAACGCGAGAAGCTGGAGATTGCGAAGCGGTATCTCATTAAACGACAGTTGAAAGAAAACGGGCTCACTCCCGAGCAATGTGAGTTCGAAGAGGAAACGATTCGCCGCGTGGTGAACGACTACACTCACGAGGCGGGTGTGCGCGAGCTAGAGCGGCAGATCGGTGCGATCTGTCGCGGTGTGGCAGCGCAGGTGGCGCGGGGCAAGACCGAACACGTGACGGTAACGCCGCAGCTTGTGACGGAAATGCTTGGGCCGGCCAAATACGTTCGTGAAACCAAGTTGAAGACGAGCAAGCCCGGCGTGGTCACCGGCCTGGCTTACACGCCGACCGGCGGCGAGGTATTGCACATAGAAGCGACGCGTTATGCAGGCAAAGGTAACATCACGCTCACGGGACAGATCGGCAACGTCATGAAAGAATCTGTCCAGGCAGCGCTGAGTCTTCTTCGTAGCCGCGACGGCCAACTGGGGGTGGATGCAAACGATTTTCGAAAATCCGACATTCACGTGCATGTGCCTGCGGGCGCAGTGCCGAAAGATGGACCATCGGCGGGCATAGCCATGTTTACTGCGCTCGCGTCGCTTTTCAGCAACAGGCCGGTTCGCGCCGATGTAGCTATGACCGGTGAAATTACTCTACGCGGTCTCGTCTTGCCGATCGGCGGATTGAAAGAAAAAAGTCTCGCCGCAATGCGCGCTGGAATTTCTACCGTCATCATCCCGAAATTAAATGAAAAGGATCTCGTCGATGTTCCGGAGGAAGCGAAACAAAAACTCAAATTCGTGCCGGTCGAAAACGTAGATGATGTTCTGGCTGTCGCGTTGGAGAAAAACGATGCGCACCAAGCAGATGGATCGGCCTCCCCAAAGAAGATTGCCGAGACTAGAGAGAAATCACCAAAAGCCGGGAACGCTGCATAAACCATCCGGCTCCTTTCCGTCGAAGAGCGGATTTAATCTAGCGATTCGGAGTGCTCTTCTTCACTTCGTAAAACGTCGCTCGTGATCGAGCAGCCATTTCTTGCGCCATAGACCGCCGCCATAACCGCATAACGTGCCATCGGCGCGAATCACGCGATGGCACGGGATAATAATACAAATCATGTTCGTGCCGTTCGCG
Source organism: Candidatus Udaeobacter sp. (assembly GCA_035713885.1). Classification (GTDB taxonomy): domain Bacteria; phylum Verrucomicrobiota; class Verrucomicrobiia; order Chthoniobacterales; family UBA10450; genus Udaeobacter. The sequence goes on from DASTMV010000127.1 coordinate 19,212, forward strand.
CGCCCAACTGCGCGCCGCGCGTTTTCATCTCCGAGTCGTCTCGCCATCCAGGAATACGAACGGGTTTCGCCGACCGGTATTGATTTTAGAATTTTCCAGGCGCTCAATTGAAACTGCGACCCAACTGGAGCCAGTGGAACATCGAACCGCAGGTCCTTTCCCGTGAAATAATTTTTTAGTTGCAGACGCACCGTTTCAAGATGCCGATGTTTCCCGGGCACTACATTTGTTCGCAATCGTTTTCGCAGAAGGGACAACTCGCGCTCCGTGGCGCGCCGATCGATGAATTCCAGCAAGCGCAAACCTTTATCATCAGCGACCGCGATCATCGCGCCGAGGGGCGTATCGATTCGCTCAGCAAATAGCGGTGCATGTGTTTTCGCGTTGCTCGGCAATTCTCCAAAGATCTTTGTAAATGCTTCGCGAAAGCCGCTCTCCGATTCAAAGCCGCTTCCATTTCGCGCTTCGTTGACACGCACGCGCTGCCGCACCTGATTCAAAGCAAGTCCCATTCTTCGCGCGCGATGGTACGCTTGAAAAGTCATTCCGAAATGGCGTTTGAACTGTCGTCGCGCAGTGGATGGATCGATGGAAAGAGCTGCGAGTTCCTTGTCCGTTAGACGCCCGCCCGGCGCCCGTTCGATCTCGGTACGCAGACGCTCAATCAGTTTCGGCGGCCGCGTATTTGGGTCGAGCGGGTGACAGCGCAAACACGGTCGATAACCGCTGTCCAAAGCCTCATTTGCTCTGGCAAAAAAATCGACATTCTCGCGGGCTGGTTTTTTAGCTGTGCAGGTGGGCCGGCAGAAAACTCCAGTCGTGCGTACCCCGACGTAAAAGATGCCTTCAAAGCTCGGGTCGCGCTTCGTGAGCGCGCGATACATGGTTTCAGGCGGCGGAAGAAGTTCGAGCGTTCTCATGGACGAAAGTTAAGTGTTCACATCGGTAGATGCATCGACGAAATTCGAGCAGCAAATTCTGTAGCCACCTCCATTAGTGCAGCCACAGGCGGGTCGCCTGCGGAATTAGTGCCGGAGCCGGTTGCGAGTACGGAGCGCCACGGTCTTACGAAGGATTTCATGCGCGTTGAATCCGGAACGTGAAGCAGCCGCGAGTAATGCTGCGCACATCCACGAATGCAGTCTCAGGATTTTCGAGCAATTCTTTGATGACAAGTTCCGGTTCTCTGCCTTCCACGACTGTCGCATCGATCATGTGGTAATTTGAATCATAAGCGCGAAACACGCGGCCGTTGCGAAAATCGGCTGGATATTCGTTAGGCGTCCTGTAAGGCTGACAGTCGTTGGCATGAACAAAGATCGGACCCGTCTCAGAGTACGGATGACCGGCGGGAATTGTGGAATACGGAAACAAAATTACCTGCTCACCGGGTTCTGCCCATCGCAGACAGTGACGGCACGGGAAGGTTTCGGGGGAATCTGCCGTAATCAGGGCGTGATCCGCTGCGCTTCGCTTGACCGCTCGCCGCGCTGCCTCTGCAATGTTGGTTGGAACAGGAATGACGCGAAATCCCGAGGTTTCCATGAACAGTAGCTAACTTTAGCGCGAAGATGGCGCATCAACGAAATTCAGGCAGCGAATCCGTAATCGGTTTTCGGCAGAAATCGCCGCCGTCGGTAGGGCGCGGATACAACCTAAGGAAACAAGAAATCGACTGTAACGCGTGCCGCTTCACCAAGAGTTGCAGCATGATCTTTCGGTGATGATGTCGCGCCTATCGAGTAAACAGCAATGAGAACCGGTGCTCGTCCGGGCGGCCGAATAATGGCAACATCATTTGTCGCTCCATTTGCACATCTTCCGGTTTTATCCCCGACGATCCATGTTTTGGGGACGCCGGATCGAATCATGAGTGTGCCAGTCTCATTGTATCGCAACCAATCTTCGAGCTGACACCGTGAAGATTCGGATAACATATCGCCCAGTAATAATCGTTGCATGTCTGCGCACATTGCTGCAGCGGTTGTGGTGTCGCGCTCGTCGCCAGAAATTGCGCTATTCAACTCCGGTTCCTTGCGATCAAGCCTCGTTGTGTCGTCGCCAATGCTGCGCGCGAAACTCGTAAGTCCGACGGGTCCGCCAAATGTATCAAGCAAGAGATTTCCAGCCGTGTTGTCACTCTGCTCGATCGCCGCTGCGCACAGCGCGCCAAGTGTCATGCCGCCATCCTTAAGATGCGCTTTGGTCACCGGGGCATACTCGAGAATGTCTTTTGCGTCATAAGATACGAACCGCTGCAATTTGTCTTTTCCCTCATCGACGCGTTTCAACACCGCCGCAGCCGCTAGAAATTTAAACGTGCTGCACATCGGAAACCGTTCTGACGAACGATAATCGAGGCGTTTGCCGCTTCCGGTATCCAGCGCCGCCACCGCGATCCGGCCACCCGTTTTAGTTTCGATCGCTTCAATTCGACTTCGGAAATCGCTTGTTGCTTTCGGCGTGTTCCCCACTGGGAATGATCCGCCGGACGCAGAATCCAGGGCAAGCAATAGAAGCAGAGCGGCTACCATCGATGATACGCGGGATGGCCTTCCTTAACCGCAACGAAAACTCCGCGACACCTGGCGCAAATTTTTCCGCCGGCGCTCAACGTTCCATCGATGGTCGCGCGGTCATCAGTGATCTCAACAACGTTGCCAGAGAGAAACACGAGATTATTCGTCGGAGTCGGTCTCAACAGTTTAATTGTATATTCCGCAGTCACTGTGCAAGGCGGTCGGTCACCGCCTGCGCGTTTCATCAGATGATAGGCAGCTGTCCAATTGCAATGGCAGTCGAGCAGCGTCCCGATAATACCGCCGTTCAGGATTCCATCGAATGCTTCGTATTTCTTTTCCGGTTTCCATTGAGCAACGACTTCGCCGTTCTGTGGGAAACTGCGAATATGCAAGCCGTTTGGATTTGCCGGGCCGCAGCCGAAGCAAGCGTTTTTCGGCGCGTATTTTTCCTGGAGCGATTGCACGGAGAATTCTTCCTCTTCCGCCTCCTGTCGATCTTATTCTGATTCTCGCCTTGGAGAGAAGAAATAGCGGAAAATTATTTCGGCGGCCCGTGATAAGGCCGAAGCGGTGGTCCGGCGTAAAGAGAGCGCGGGCGGATCAAACGATTGTGATCGTGTTGCTCCGTGACGTGTGCGCACCAGCCGGCAACGCGCGAGGCTGCGAAGAGTGGTGTGTTCAGTTCTGGCGGAAATCCCAAAAGCCAAAATACTGGCGCGGCGTAGAGGTCCACATTCGCGCAAAGCTGTTTCTCCCTGTCCATGACTTGTTCCAGTTTCTCGCAAATCGGCACCCAGTTTTCTTTGCCGGTACGTTTGCCGAGGTCGCGCGCGATCTCTCGCATTGCGGCCACACGTGAGTCCCCTTTTTTGTAAACACGATGGCCAAAACCCATGATCTTGCCCTTGCTGCGCAGCTTGTGCACCAACCAATCCTCGGCGCGATCCGGAGTGCCGATTTCCTCCAGCATCTTCATCGATTCCTCATTGGCGCCGCCGTGCAGCGGGCCCTTCAGAGTTGCAATTGCGGACGTAACCGCAGCATACATGTCCGCCAGCGTAGAAGCTGTCACCCGCGCGGCGAACGTTGATGCATTGTATTCATGGTCAGCGTAAAGATTAAAGATCGTGTCGAGCATTCGGGTTTGCCACTGCTCGGGAACCTTGCCGTTGAACTTGTAGAAAAAATTCGCGGCCTGCGTCAGCTCCGGTTTTTCTGGAAACAGCTGTTCGCCCTGAGAGATTCGCCAGCCGTTGGTGATCAATGTGGAGACACGCGCAATCAACTGGATCGATCTGCGAATATTAGCGTCATGCGAATTATCACTGAGGTCCTTGTCGAATGCGCTCAGCATGGAAACGCCAGTGCGCAGCATGTCCATCGGATGAGTATTCTTCGGCAGAAGCCGCAGCATTTCGGTAACGGGTCCAGGCAACTCCCGTTGGTCGGCAATCTGTTTTGTAAACTCCTGCAGTTGCTTCACATTTGGCAATTCGCCGTTGAGCAACAAGTACGCGACTTCTTCGAAAGTGGCCTTCTCGGCCATCTGATGAATATCGTAGCCCCGATACATTAAGCCTGCAGCGGGATCCACCCAGCAGATCGCCGTTTCACCGGCAATCACCCCGGCCAGTCCCGGGCTATATTCTGGTTTTGTTTCAGTACCCATGTTGTCCGCTGATTCTAGCAACGATACGC
>DASTMV010000128.1:0-12486 GCA_035713885.1 Candidatus Udaeobacter sp.
CTAGTTCCAGTCGAAGGCTCAGGATTGTCCGGCCCGTTCATTCGCCGACCGGTGATGACAGTGTTGCTGACGCTTTCCGTAATTGTTGCCGGCCTCGCCACTTACGGAAAGCTGGCCGTTAACGATCTGCCAGCGGTGGACTATCCGGTCATTCAGGTCACCTGCTCGTACCCGGGAGCGGATCCTACAACGATGGCCAACAACATCGCGACGCCATTGGAGAAACAATTTTTGCAAATTCCTGGACTGGACATCATCACTAGCTCCAGCACGCAGAGCAACACGTCGCTGACCTTGCAGTTCGTCCTTAGCAAAAGCATCACCGACGCGGCAACGGACGTGCAGGCTGCGATCCAACGTGCCACGGGGAAACTACCGATCGATCTGCCGAGTCCTCCCACGTTCACGAAAACGAACCCTAACGACCAGGCCGTTTACTTGTTAGGCCTGCTATCAGACACACTGACAGACGGGGATCTATATAAGTACGCCTCCACCGCGGTTGCGCAGCGCATCAACATTCTGCCAGGTGTCTCGCAGGTGAGCATTTACGGTGTGCAGGGCGCAATACGGATTAAGGCTGACCCATCGGCGCTAGCTGCCCGCGGCCTGACGATGGACGATCTGGCCAGCGGGATTAAATCGGGCACTGTCTATTCCGGCGCGGGGCAATTCGACGGGGCGCACAGTACCTTTGTACTGCAACCCAACGGACAGATTGATAAGGCTGAGGGCTATCGTGAGCTGATCGTCGCGCGGAACCCAAACGGTTCGCCGGTTTATCTGCGCGACGTCGCTGATGTGCGCCAAAGCGTACAGGACGAGCGCATCTCGCGCTTTTTTTGGATGCGCGGCTTTAACGCGCCTGGCTCCGTGGTTGTCCTTGCGGTGTCGCGGCAGGCGGGAGCAAACGCAGTGGAAGTGGCCAAGTCAGTGAAAGCCTTGTTCCCGGAGCTGCGCGCGAGCCTGCCCGGATCGATCAAATTCACGCCGGTGTTTGACCGTTCGCAAACGATCGTCAATTCCGCTAACGAAGTGAAATGGACGCTGATGATCGCGTTCGTTCTGGTAGTGATGGTGATCTACGTGTTCCTCGGTCGCGCCACCGACACGCTGATTCCAGCTGTGGCACTACCGATGTCGTTACTGCTAACGGTGGCGGTGATGTACATGCTCAATTTTTCGATCAACAATCTTACGTTGATGGCGCTGACGCTGGCGATTGGTTTTCTTGTTGATGACGCCATTGTGTTTTTGGAAAACGTGGTACGCCGTGCCGAGCACGGTGAGTCGATCCTTAAAGCGACATTCAACAGTGCCGGCGAAATTTCTTTCACGATACTGTCGATGACCCTTTCGCTTGCGGCGGTTTTTATCCCGTTGGTTTTTATCCCCGGACTGCTCGGTCGCATTTTTCGCGAATTTTCCGTCACTATTATCGTGGCAATTCTTGCGTCGGGCCTTGTCTCGTTAACGCTGACACCACTGATGTGCGCGCGGATCCTCGGAGAGCGCAAAGCAGGCCATAAACGCGCCTGGATGGAACGGCACACCGGTAATTTCATCAAACACGTGATCGCTCTCTACGGTCGCGCGCTTGACTGGTTTCTCGATCGTGCGTGGCTCACGGTCCCGATTCTCCTGGCGTGTATTCTTGGTCTATGGTTCTTCTTCACGACTTTGCCCTTCACCTTGTTGCCGCCGGGAGACAGCGGTTTCATCCGTGGCGTATTCATCGCCAAGGAAGGCTCGTCACCCGCGCAAATGCGAGCGTATCAAGCGGAGGTCAATAAAAAGATCCAAGAGGATCCAGCCGTTGGACAATTTTTCACACTCGCAGGTTTTTCCTCGCGTACTCCATTATCGCAGGGCCTGTTATTTCTCTTCCTTAAGCCGCGTAGCGAGCGTCCGCCCGTTGATCAAATCATTTTGCGACTGCAAAAATCGCTCGGTGCCATTCCCGGCATCGCCGCGGTGTTAACGCCCAGCCCGGTATTGCAAATTAGTGTCGGGGCCACCAGTCAGACCCAAGGGCAGTACGCTTACACTATCAGCGGCATCGTTCCGGAGGACGTTTATGCCGTCGCAGACCAGCTGATGGAAAAGCTGCAACAGTTTAAAGGCTTCGCCAGCGTCCGCTCGGATTACTATCACGATACGCCAAATCTTAAAATCGATATTAATCGGGACCGTGCCGCAACTTACGGCGTTTCTACATCAGCCATCCAAAGCCTGATGCGCAACGCTTACTCGCAAAATTACGTTTACCTGATTAAGCAGCCGGATGATCAATACCAAGTCATTCTCGAAGTGAAAGACAAGGAGCGCGCCCACCCTAACGACTTGAACGATCTTTATGTTCGCAGCAGCACCAGTGGTAATTTCAGCGCGAGCGGATCAGGTGGTGGAACGATAGCGACGACCACGGGTAACATGTCTAATCTGGTGCCGTTGCGTGTTGTAACATCAACGAAGGAAGTGATCGGCCCGCAAGCTGTGAATCATTTGAATCAGTTCACCAGCGTCACGTTCAACTTCAACTTGTTGCCCAACGTCGCGATCGGCGATGCCACCAAATTCATCGAGGACGCCTTTGCACAAATCCATCCCCAACATCCGACGGTGCAGGGCATTTTTCAGGGCGAAACCCTGGTCTTTCAGCAACTATTTCACTCTTTGCCTCTGTTGCTGCTCGCTGCCATTTTCGTTATGTATGTCATTCTGGGAATCCTTTACGAAAGCTACGTGCATCCATTCACGGTCTTGTTTCCCGCTATTGTGCCTGCAGTAGTTGGCGGACTGGCGACATTGTATCTTTTTCACTCTGTGCTATCGCTCTACAGCGTCATCGGACTCTTTCTTTTGTTAGGCATCGTGAAGAAGAATGGAATCATGGTGGTCGATTTCGCCCTGCAACGGATCGATGAAGGCTGGGATCTCCGGTCGGCCATTCACGAAGCCAGCATGGAACGGTTTCGCCCGATTATGATGACCACACTCGCCGCGCTCATGGGTGCCATCCCGATTGCGTTGGGTTTCGGTCAGGACGCTGCTTCGCGCCGCCCGCTGGGTCTGGTAATCGTAGGAGGTCTGATTTTTTCACAACTGATCACGTTATTCGTTACGCCGGTGATCTATCTCTGGCTGGAATGGTTCCAGGAGCACGTTCTCGACAAGGTGCCTTTCTTGCGTAGCGCGCATTATCACGAGCATGAAGGTGAACCTGCGCGAGGACAGATCCGACCTCAGCCTGCCGGGGTGCGGTGATCGATTTAACGATTTAGGTTTTAAACGTCTTAACGCGGCAAAGCCCCATGCGCGCGATGGTTCTCGATAAGCCAAAGCGACCGTTGCAACTGCGCGACGTGCCGAAGCCGAAGCCCGGCAGGGGGCAGTTGCTCGTGCGTGTCAGCGCGTGCGCCGTCTGTCGAACGGACCTTCACGTGCTGGACGGCGAATTACCGCAGCCGAAGCTCCCATTGATCCTGGGGCACCAGATTGTCGGCCGCGTGGAAGAGATCGGTGAAGGAAATCCGAAATTCAGCGCCGGCGATCGAGTGGGGATCCCGTGGCTCGGCTGGACAGACGGCACATGTGCCTATTGCCGATCGGGCAGAGAAAATCTCTGCGATAACGCGCGCTTCACCGGCTACACAATTGACGGTGGCTATGCAGAATTCGCTGTCGCCGACGCGCGATACTGTTTTCATCTGCCCGAGCGTTACAGCGATGTTGAGGTCGCACCACTCCTTTGCGCTGGGCTAATCGGTTATCGTTCCTACCGCAAAACCGGCGACGCGCAGCGTCTCGGCATTTATGGATTCGGCAACGCCGCACACCTGATCGCGCAGATTGCTCTACACGAAGGACGAGATTTGTTCGCGTTTACGCGTTCCGGAGACGAGATCACACAGCAGGCTGCAAGGGAAATGGGCGCAGTATGGGCGGGCGGCTCGGACCAGATGCCGCCGGAAAAGCTCGATGCCGCAATCATATTCGCATCTGTCGGTCCGCTCGTGCCGGCGGCACTACGCGCCTTGGCGAAAGGCGGCATTGTGGTGTGCGGCGGAATTCATATGACCGATATTCCGTCATTTCCGTACGCCGATTTATGGGAAGAACGCGTCATCACTTCGGTGGCAAACCTTACCCGACGTGACGGCGACGAATTTTTTGCAATTGCGCCGCGGGTTCCCGTGCAAACACGGACCGAAGCATTCCCCCTGGAACAAGCCAATGTTGCCCTGGAACATTTCCGAACCGGCCAACTGAATGCAACGGCCGTGCTCGTGATAGACTCCCGATAGAAGAACCGCCACACGAGGTCATGTATACCCGCTGTAGCCCTCTGCTTAGGCTTTTGGCACAATTGCAGACGGACGTTAGGTCTCGCCAGACAACTGTGAACCTACTCGCGGATTAGGGGTGAAGTGCCTAACAAGATTACCCTGCGGTCGGCGTTCCTCATTGCGGATGGATCCCGCAGCATCGGCGAGTGCTTCTTCCTCGGGCGAGAGAAACGGTCTAAAGCGACTTTTGTCGATCGCTTTCATAAATGCTTCGTGAGCGGAAACGATACCTCTCTCGAGTAGCGACCAAATGGCGTCATCCATGAATTGCATGCCGTGCGCTCTGCCAGAAACAATCACGTCCTGCAGCTTATGCGTGGCACCTTCGCGAATAATTGCAGCAACAGCTGCGTTGGCGATCAAAATCTCGTTCGCAGCGATGCGGCCGGGCTGATCCGACCTTTTCAGGAGTAACTGCGCTACGACGCCACGAAGCGAGTTCGCCAGCATCGCGCGCGCCTGTGGTTGCCGGTCAGCAGGAAAAGCATCCACCATACGATCCACGGTTTTGCGCGCGTTATTTGTGTGCAGCGTGCCGAACACCAGAAGACCGGTCTCAGATGCGGTTAAAGCAAGTGAGATCGTTTCCAAGTCACGCATCTCGCCGACCAGCACAATATCGGTATCTTCACGCAAAGCGGCTTTGAGCCCGCTGGCGAATGAAATCGAATCGCTCGGCACCTCCCGCTGTGTGATGATGCTGCGCTTATTTTCGTGCACAAATTCGATCGGTTCTTCGATCGTAATAATGTGCTTGGCAAAGTTGTGGTTGATGAAATCGATCAGCGCGGCCTGAGTGGTTGTTTTGCCCGAACCTGTCGGACCGGTGATCAGAACAAGTCCACCACGCAAGTTGGCAAAGTCCTTGACCACTGTGGGAATGCCCAGCTCTTCGAGCGTCGAGATTTTCGTCGGAATCAAGCGAAAGGCTGCAGCATAACCTTCTGCCTGTTTAAAGTAGTTGCTGCGAAATCGCGAGTGCTCGTCCATCTGGTAGGCGAAATCAAAATCGCCTTGTTGCTCAAAAATCTCCCAGTTACGCGGGCCACAGATTTCGCTTAAGAGTCGCGCGGCCTGATCATGCGACATCGGCTCGGAGTGGATCGGCATGATGTCGCCATGGGTCCGTATTTTTGGCGGCTGTCCCTCGGCAATGTGTAAATCCGACGCCCCCTGTCGAACCACAGTTTGCAGAAATTGGTCCAGATCAGCCATTATATTGGGTGTGCACTTTGAGGTGCTGCCGCACAACATCTTTTTGGTCGGCGCGCGCATACACTTCTTCTGCGCTGATCAGATCGTGTTCGTACAAATTGATCAATGTGTCGTCCATTAAACGCATACCTTGTTTCTTTCCGGTCTGAATAATGCCGGGCAACAGGTACGTTTTGTTTTCGCGAATGACGTTGGCTACGGCCGACGTGTTGGTGAGAATTTCCAATGCGAGCACACGAGCGGTTCCATTTTTTCGCGGTATGAGTTGCTGACTGATGACGCCGCGCAGTGATTCAGCAACCATCACACGGATGTGTTCCTGCTGCTCAGGCGGAAACACATCCAGTAGCCGGGCCAGTGTGCGCGATGCAGTCGCCGTATGCAATGTCGCCAAAACGAGATGCCCGGTCTCAGCTGCAGTGATTGCGAGCGAAATCGTTTCCAAGTCGCGCATTTCGCCCACCATGATCACGTCCGGATCCTCGCGCAGCGCAGCGCGAAGCGCCGCGGCGAACGATTTCGTGTGCGTGAATACTTCGCGTTGACTCACATGACAATTCTTTGAGCGAATCACATATTCAATCGGATCTTCCAGCGTGATGATATGATCGTGCCGTTCGATGTTTATCTGTTGGACCATGGCGGCAAGCGTCGTTGATTTGCCCGAGCCAACCGAACCGGTGACAAGAATCAGCCCGTTCTGGTAACGGGTGAGCAACTTGAGGTGCTGCGGCAATCCGAGTTCATCCAACGTGCGGACGTGCGTGTTGACGAGCCGAAAGACGATCTCGATCCCTAATCGTTGTCTGATCACGCTAACCCGATAGCGCCCATGCGGGTTTTCGTACGCAAAGTCAGAATCGCCGCGGGATTTAAGTTCCTCTTTGTACACTTCGGGCATGAACGACTTCGCCAGCGTAGCTGTTTGTTCCCCGGTGAGAATGGGAGCGTCCGCCCAGATCGGCTCTAGTCTTCCATGCAATCGCCAGATGGGCGGTGCAGCGACGCCGAGGTGAACGTCTGACGCGCCCGCGTTCTGCCCAATCTCAAGGTAATTATCGACGTGCGGAAGCGGTTGCGATTCCATTCCAGGGGGTGAAACCTGTAACATCATGCAGCAAAGCACTCAGCGTCTCATGGGACACATAGTATCCCACCAGACAAACGTGGATTATTTCCTGCCACGTGACGGTTCGCCAGAATAAAAGAACCGGTTCTTGACAAACTCCATGATCACCGGCCGGGCCAGGTTTGTTACAAGTTTTATGGCCGCCAGCCCAATGCCTGTTTCCATCAGCTTTTTGTCACTCTTAGGCCGGCCTCGTGCATCGACATAGATTTTTTTCTTTCTCATGGGCGCCAATGCGATCAGCGCGCCGACAGCGGCCGCTGCAGAGATCCAAGAACCCGTCTGTCTTCGGAAGGATCTGCGGAATTTTGCCGGGAAATCCAATTCATATCGCAGACCGCGTAACTCGCGGGCGACGCATTCCCGGGAACCTGCGATCTGCGATTTCAGCTCGTTGATCGATTCAGATTTTTCAGCCATTCGCGATCTTTCTTCAGTTCATCAACGGTGTCCCGAAACATCGGCTTATTGATACGGCTGCGTGCAATCACCAGCAGCACCAGCGCGATAATGAAATGCATCAGCCCAACAATCAGTGCAATCCATGGCCATGAGGTCCCCGCGAGATGCGCCAGCCCAACAATTGCGCTGACGATCAGGAACACGTAGCCCATCACACACAATGACGCGGCGACAACTAGGCAAACGATCAATATCAGGATTTGTACGCCCGCCGATTTCGATTCCTGGACGGCCAATGCCAACCGGCTTTCAAAAAAATCGGCGACAGCACCCAACAGCGCCAGCGCGTTCCCGAGCAAACCCGGGTGCCCCGCAGGATTGCGAGATATAGGGCTCTCGCTACTCATCGTCGAGAGCTTCTGACTCAGCGGCGGAAGATCAGCCCGAGCACAAATCCAATTCCGACTGCCGTAAATATCGCTTTCGTCGGATTTTCGCGCACGTACTGCTCCGCATCCTCCTGAAACGTCCGGGCCCGGCTCCTTGCATCTCCCCACGCTTGTTCTGCTCTGCCGCGTGCGTCGCCCCAGGCCTGCTCCGCTTTCCCACGGTATTGTTCCGCAAAAGCACCCGCGGCTGACTTCAGGTCTTCTGCTGCTTTGCGAGCATGTTCTTTACTGCTCTGCAATCTATCCTGCGCATCCTTGGTCGACGGTGGTGTCTGATCTCCTGTTTTGTTTTCTTCTGCCATCGGTAATCTCCAGTTATTTGTTAGTTGCAACTATCCGCGTGCTTTGGTAATCGGGCAAACGTTGAATGTTGTTTAACACGTAAACGTGTTGAAGCGTTACAGCGGTCGCCCTTCTTTAAAGCTTTAAATCTTTAATGTGCGCGCCAAGGCATCACTGCTCGCGAAAAATGATCCGCGCCTTCGTCAGATCGTAAGGCGAAAGCTCTACAGACACTTTGTCGCCGGGCACAATGCGGATGAAGTGCTTGCGCATTTTGCCGGAGATATGGGCCAGGACGTTCCGTTGGCCAGGAAGATCGACACGAAACATGGTCCCAGGCAAAACTTGGGTCACCGTGCCCTCCGTGATGATCTGTTCTTCCTTCGCCATGGCGACGAAATATACGCGGAGCCGCGACCCTCTCAAGACTGACGCCATTCAGCGAAATTGATCCAGTGAGATCGTTGGCAAGTATTCTCGAAGCTCCTGGCGTTTCCACCACGCACCGGTTTGGCGAAGCTCGTCTACTGTTGTGAAGCGGTATCGATAAAACATCGCACGAATGTACTGCGGCGGTTTGTCGGAAAATGGATTGCGCGCAAACAAGGCGCTCACATCTTGCGAGCCGTGGAGTAACCGGAAGATTAGATTGATAAGCCAGGGATTCTCCTGCGGTGTTTCCAATGCGGCGAACCACATCTGCCAATCGAGCCTCGGCTGGTGCGGCGCGCACCATCCGGGCGCGCGCTTTACGTCGCCGGGTTTCCATTTGAATTCGTACGGCAGCCAATCGATGCCGTTCGCGCTGCCTTCGAGAACTATTTCGCAGCGGTCCTTTGTCATGACGCGAAATAGCCCGTACCCGTTCACAATTCGAAACGCTTCGAGCCGTTCGTACAAATTCGCCACGATACTGGGTGGACGAGCCAACGGTTTAAACGCACTGAAAATTAGCCAGACATTTATCGGCAAAGTCACAATGATCACAATGACACCACCACAGTTTGATAATCGCCGCGGTACGCTGCGACCGCTCGATGCGGCGTTGCAGCCAGCGGGCTGTGTCGTGCTCACGATGCGTAACTGCGTGGCTTTTTGACGCAGCGAAGCCACTACACAATCGTCGATCAATAACAAGCAGAGCGCGATCGTAAGCAGATTAAAAAAGCAATAGTTTCCCGTAATCCCGATCGCAAGTTGAAGAACAAGTAGCAGTCCGGAAGAAATCACTCTCAGGCGTCGTGGCGCCCAAATGAAAAACGGCACGACAATTTCGACCATGAGGCAAAACGCGACAGAAAAGTGCTTAAACCATTCCGGACTTTTGTCCGCCCACCAACCGAACATCGTTGGCAATGGTTGCGACCAGTAATGATAATCCAGCGCCGTGAGATTCCACCAGCTACCATCGCCGCTGGTTAATTTCACCACACCGGACATCAGCATGAGTTTGAACAAAAGTAACTTGAGCAAAAACAAACCTGCGCGCGAAACCGGCAGCTCTTCTTGTCGTGTTCGAGTGGCTGCTATTGTGGTGGCAGCCGTGTCGCCTGCGGCGCGCAAATTATTGGCAGCCGGCACGACTCCCTCTACAGAAAAGCGTTTTGGCCACAGTCGCCACGGTGCTAAGAAGATCGCTAGGAAGCCAGTCTCCAGGAGGAGCACGTCCCATTGGAAATTGAAAAAAACTTGTCCTGCGATTGTGAGCGATAAGTAAAGGATAAAAAGCGCGAAAAGGGAAATCGCCGGCGCGATGGCAAAGATCAAGAGCAGCGAAAAAAGAACACCGCTGCCACAAAGTAAATGAAAGAAAGCGTTGCTTGCATTAAACCAGCAAAGCGTGGGCAATACAGCGTAACAATCTCCTCCGATTTGTGCGTGAGCTGCCGGAAGAAACTGGTCTACGGGAGAGATGCCGTCGCTGCCAATAAGGCCGTCTATTTGAACCCAGAGCGACACAAACGCGATCAGATAGATTGCCCCGAGGGCCCGCAGAAACCAGCGACGCGCCCAAAAGTAAGTTGGCCGTCTCACGTCTTTGCCCCAGAGGAATCCAATAGCTGCCGAGCCAAGTTTTCGGTGGCGAGCTATAAACCGGTAAAGCGCTTCGGAAACGATGGCGAATCCAGGCACGTGATCGTAGCTCCACGCGAAACATTCCAGAGAACGGTGACAGCCTAACGAGCGATAAACCGCTTCGGCCGCAAAGAACACCTGGCCGGTCGGCTCAATGAAAACAATCGCGTGCTGAAATTGATCGATTGAAAGGTCGGGAAAGCGCGCAGCCGCTTCCTGGTAAGTCACGTATTCGACCTTACCCGCGGTGATTTGACGCCAGCGCTCGATCCATAGCCGGCAGAAATGACATTCTCCATCCCAGATCAGAAGCGGCTTCGGCGGAGGATTTGAAACGCGAAGGTGCTCAGTTCGGTTCACAAGGATTTAAATTCAATTGCCGTCATCCTGAGTGAAGCGAAGCGTCATCGAAGAATCCCGAAATGTTAACCTTTAGGCAGTTCCACGGGAACCCTCGACTTTGTTTGGCATAGCAGGTCATTCTCGAAACTCCGCCCAGACTGGCGCGTGATCGGAAGGATCTTTTCCGCTTCGCATTTCCCGATCGATCCCGGACGCGATGCACTTTTTTGCCAGGTTTTGGCTAGCCAGAATTGCGTCGATTCGCAGTCCGCGATTTTTTTCAAAACCCCGCATTTGATAATCCCACCAACTGAAGAGTCCGCCTTGATTGTGATGGATTCGAAGCGTGTCTAGCAAGCCAAGGCTGCACAATTCTTGAAACGCCGCACGTTCGCCATCAGAAGCCATAATGGCTCCGCGCCAGAGTTCTGCGTCGTAAACATCAATGTCTTCTGGGGCAACATTAAAATCGCCACAGACTACGACGTCGGCGCATTCTTCTTTCGCCAAGCAGTCTCGGAGCCGTTGGTACCATTGCAGTTTGTATTCATAGGCAGGTGAGCCAACCGCTTGTCCGTTCGGTGCGTAAATCGAGAATACGCGAAGCTGCCCAATGGTCGCTGCAATCACGCGGGCCTGCCGATCGAGTACCTTATCGCAAAGGGCCGCTCGAATATCGCGCAGCTGAGTTTTCGCGAGGATCGCCACGCCGTTGTACGATTTTTCGCCATGACACGCCGAGTTATAACCCGCCGCTTGCAAAGCGAGCGCTGGAAATTGCTCATCAGGACATTTGGTCTCCTGCAGGCAGACAATGTCCGGATTTGTTGCTTCAAGCCATGCAAAGAAGCAATCCTGCCGTTTGCGCAGGGAGTTGATGTTCCACGAAACAATGCGCATGACCGGCGCAATGTAACGCAATCATTCCCGCTTGCGATATTCGCTACAAGCGTGTCGCTCGCGCTATAGCTTTAATTCAACCCCTGGCGCAGGCACTATCACCTCCGAACTGGGAAGCTCCTTCGAAAGTATCACGCGCGTCCATTCGATGGCCGGCGGATCCCCATGCACAAGCAGGATTTTCTTCGGTGAAATCTTTCTGGCATACGCTACCAGTGACTCGCGTGTGGCGTGCGCGCTAAACTGAAATTCTTCAATGTTACAGCGGATACGCTGCGGCGGTTTATCCGGATCAAGCACGACGTCGCCTGCCATTCCCGCGTCTCGCAGCAGGCCTGCGGGTGACTCTGGATTGGCGTACCCAACAAAGAAGATGGAGTGCTGAGCGTTCTCAACGATTCGTCGAGCAAAAGTATTTGAGAGGGTTTTCGGGATCATCATGCCACTGGAGAGAACGTACACGCGTCCACCGCGCACTGGCGTGTCGCGCACCGTTTCATCATTCAGAATGAACGGCGCAACGTCCCTCATCAGTTTCAGGCGCGGCAATTGGCGGCGCACTGTTTGCGCGCGCCGATCGTAAACATCGGTGAATTTCGAGCTCAGCCCGCCAATGTAGATCGGAAATTCTGCGAGGAGCCGTTGACGCCGGAACTTGTAGAGCATCGCGAGAATCTCCTGCGTTTTGCCCAACGCGAACACCGGTATCAGCACGCATGCGTCGCGCTCGAAAGCGCCGCGAAGCGCTTCCGCCAGGCGTTGCTCTTCACTGGCGCGGCTCCAGCCGTCGGGTGTTGCGTGATCTCCCCGGGTGCATTCCATGATCAAAACATCGATCTTCTGCTCGGGGTACACCGCCGCCTGCATGATCGTTTGATCGTCAAAATTGACGTCGCCGGTGTAAAAAACCGTTTGCCCCTGGGCGCGCAGCATTACTCCGGTCGAGCCAAGCACGTGTCCTGCGTCAAAAAATTCGAACGTCAGCGCGTCTTTTTCGCGACGTGTCGCACGTTCGCCGGTAATCGAAATTTGCTGCCGCAAGCGACATGATCGCCAGCGTTCCGATGCGCGATCGGTTTCACGATGGGTGAACAGAGGATACGACATTTCTCCGATCTCCTCACGTTGTCGCGTCATCACATTCACCGAATTGTGCAAAAGAACGCTGCCGACCTCGGCCGTGGTGTCGGTCATGAAGACTCGCGCGCCCGGGAAGCGTCGCATGGCCAGCGGCAACGTGCCGATGTGATCCTGATGCGCGTGCGAAATCAGTATGGCCTCAATCTCGCGCTCTGCGATTGCCTTGAAAAGCGGCAGCGCATCTTCGCCGGTATTCTTCGGA
>DASTMV010000129.1:0-7783 GCA_035713885.1 Candidatus Udaeobacter sp.
GTAGTTCCACATCTCCCAAAAGAAACCGCACATCAACGCGCCAAGCGCCAGCGACATCACTGTGCGCCAGTCGCCTTCACGCAGTTCCCTGAGAAAATATGGCCGACCAGTCCAATGATTGATCGGCTCAAAAATAAATAGCAGGGAGATCCAGGTGAACGGGTAGAAAATTGTTGGCAAGAACAGCATTAACGCCAGCATCGCCAAGCCGATCAGAAAAAACCCGACGAATACGGCGCGCGTTGCCGGAACGCGCGGACCCGAAGTGAACCGCTCCATCCAACCGAAGCTGCGCATCAAGGCTGCCGTTTCGAATACAGCCGGAATCACGGTCGAAAATGAGATGGTGGAAAGCACGTTGAAATCCACAGGGCTAAACAGATCGCGCCCGATGTATTCCCAATTCCCAGTGCGCAGATTAATCAATTCAAACAACCACCACACCGGCGCCGAAAGAAAAAACAGTAGAACGAAATCCTTGCGCGAACGCGACCAGAGCGAATTGCCCGTGCGCTTCTCCACCAGCGAATCGACAACCAGAATGTATCCTAGCCACAGCGGAAAGAAGAGGTAAGAGGTGCGCGTGCCGGGCAACGCCCAGTTCAAAGGCCAGCAAACCGCCATCAACATGACGCCCACCCAGCCGCGCACTGGCCAAAGCCGCGTGTTGTGGATGACGTTCTCAATCGCTCGCGTTTCCCACACCTTGTGGTAAAGATTTATTGAATCAGGAAGTTAGGAAAGCAGGAGTCTGAGGAGATTTTTTTTCTGGCTTTCTGGGTTCCTGATTAAAATTGCTTATGAGCGAACCAACAGCGAACGGCGAAACGGCCACGGCGGTTGCAGAGCCACCGCGTGAGAAATTAACAAAGAAAGCTATCACCGCCGATCACCCCACATGGTGCCCGGGCTGCGGCGACTTCGCCGTGCTCGCTGCATTCTATAAATTCCTCGAGAAACGGAATCTCGAACACGAAAAGATCGTCACTCTTGCCGGAATTGGTTGTTCGTCCCGATTTCCCTACTTCGTCAATGGGCACGGCGCGCATTTCATTCACGGTCGCGGTGTCCCCCTCGCAAGCGGCATAAGTCTGGCCCGGCCCGATCTCCACGTCTTTCTATTCGGCGGCGACGGCGACGGCTTCTCCATCGGCGGCAATCACGTCGATCACGGCGGGCGCAAGAACATCAACATGACGTATTTTCTCATGGACAACTTCGTCTACGGCCTGACGAAGAAACAGACCTCGCCCACATCGCCCATTGGGTTCAAGAGCAAGACCGATCCCAGCGGTGCGATCGATCAGCCGGTCAATCCAATGAAAAAATTGGTGGCCGGCGGCGCGACATTCATCGCGCGTACACACGCCGCGAATGTTGCTCACATGCTGCAGATGATCGAGCGCGCGTTCGATCACCAGGGCTTCAGTGTTATCGAATGCTTAAGCGAATGCGTAGAATTTTTCCCGGACGTGTTCGATCCAGCCAACCCGCGTAAGGGCGGCAGCTTCGAAGTAATCCAGGAAAAGAAATGGGACGGCACGCCTGAGGACGAGTTGCGGCACGACGTCACGGATGAGGTCGCCGCATACAGGCTCGCGACGCTTCCCTTCCCCGGCGTCTTCGGCGTGTTCTATGAAACGGACCGCCCGACTAAAAACGCGCTGGAGAAGAAATGGATTGAGACCACGCGAGAAAAAGGCGGCAACGCCAGCGATCTTGAAACTCTTCAAAGAACTTTCGATAAAATGAAATAGCGAGCAGTCGCCGGCCGACTCCCTCTCGGCTGGCAGCCGAAACATCTCCTGCAGGCCGGTCATGCCTGCGGCGCCAAAAGCCATCGAGCAGGCGAACCAGCAGCAATTCGTAGCGTCGGTAAAAGCGAGGCCGACCGGTGAAGCCTACGGTGTCGATTCTTGTTTGCTACTTTTTGCTTTGGATATGGTTAAACGTTAAGAACAAGACATTATGAAACTACGTTCCTTTATTTTCGCTCTATTTCTTTTCGCAACACTGCCTCTCGCGTCCTCGTTTGCCCAAGTCGACCTATCGGTCAATGTCGCTCCGCCGGTCCTGCCCGTGTACGAGCAACCGCCGGCTCCGGCGCCCGGTTACATCTGGACTCCCGGATACTGGGGCTGGGCTACTGGTGGTTATTATTGGGTGCCTGGGGTCTGGGTTGCGCCGCCGAGAGTGGGCCTGTTGTGGACCCCTGCATGGTGGGGATGGAACAACGGCGCTTACATTTTTCACGCGGGCTACTGGGGACCGACCATCGGTTTCTACGGCGGCATTAATTATGGGCACGGTTATTGGGGAAATGGCTACTGGGGAGGCCGCTGGGTAGGAAACACTTTTCACTACAACACTGCCGTCACACGTGTAAATAACACCGTCATCCATAACACCTACGTCGATCGCTCGGTAACGACCAACGAGGTAAACCGCACGAAGACGAGCTTCAATGGTCCAAACGGTGTGAAAGCCGAAGCGACTGCAGAACAAAAGGCGGCCGCAGAAAACGCAAACAAAGTGCCACCAACCTCCCAGCAGCTCGCGCGTCAGGAAGCAGCGGCCAAGGACCCCAAGCTACAAGCGTCGAACAACAAAGGTCATCCAACCCACGATGCGGTTAAGTCGTTTAACCAGAGCCACGGACACGCCACGGGTGGAGAAGCGTTAGGCACTGCAGGTGGCGCGGCGAAAACTGAGAACAAGCCCGGAAACATGGCTGAACACAACCCGGGTGGAGGAAAAGTTGGAGAAGCCGGAAATAAGCACGAGCCAGGAAATGCTCACGGCAACGGGCAGAATCTTGAGAATAACCATGCGAAAGCGCATTCCGGCAAAACCATGCAACATGGAAATGGCGCTCAGGGACCGCACACGATGAATCAGCAGATGACACATCATCAGCAGATGAACGCGCAGCAGCATCAACAGCAGATGGGCATGCAGCATCATGCACCAATGGGAGCCGGCAACCGCCCTCACCCGAACGGCGGCCAACAACAAGGCAAGAAAAAAGGCAAGCCTTAGCCTGATCCCGTAGCGGCTGGCGTCTCGCCTGCAGGTTGTAATGGCGGTCTGCCTGGTCGATTCCTGGCTGTAGCGGCAGGCGTCCCTACAGTTCGCTACGAGTAGCTCTGACCACCGAAATCCTTGTCATTGGTGAGATCGGGCGGCTAATATTCGCGCGTACATTTCGCGGCGCGCACTGCTCTCAGTTGATCTTGCAACAGCAAAGACCGAGGAAGACTGATGTTGTATTTCGCATACGGTTCAAACCTTGAATGGGCGCAGATGAAGCAGCGATGCCCTTTGGCAAAGTTCGTTTGCAGAGCAAAACTACCTGCGCATCGGCTGGCATTTACGCTTAAGTCCGTTAGGCGCGATTGCGGCGTCGCAGATGTTTTGCCCGATCAAGCAAAAGACGTTTGGGGCGTCATTTACGAACTGCCTGACAACGAACTGAAAAACCTCGATAAACGAGAAGGTTACCGACCCGGAAGATCTTACGAACAGAACCAGTACACTCGCCAGGATCAATACGTATGGGCTGACGGCGACGCGAAACGGCCTCTTCCCGTTTCACTTTATCTTGGGCATCCGCAGCTCGATCCGCCGTTGCCCAGTGACGATTACAAAAGGCTAATCGTGGACGGGGCCAAACACTGGAACCTTCCGGCAGAGTACATTCACCAACTGGAATCCATCCAGACAGAAACGTGAGCTCCGCAACAGCGTTTCTGCAGCCACCCGAAATATTTCTTCTGTAGCGGCAGCTGTGTCAGCTGCAAGCTGGGACCAGTCCGCCATAGGATGGATTTGCCGTGGTGACCTCGGTTATTGGCACGTCTATTCTTTTAGAAGACTTATGAACGCCATTTCGCAGGCTGCCGAGATGAACAGGCCAGCGGCCCGCGCTCCGCTGCGCACTAGTGCCCCGGCGCGCCTGGTGTCCAGCCGCCGACACCGAGTGCAGTCAGCACAATTTCGACTGCCAGAGAGCAAAGGATGAGTCCCATTACACGGACAAGCACAGACGCCCCCTGCCGACCAATCACTCGCAGAATTGCATCCGAACAAATCAGTAGGACGTAAGTGACGAACAGCACGACCAGAAGGACAACGCCGGTTTCGAGCCTCTCCGGTACCGTATAAACATCGTTATCAGTTAAGACGATCACCGCCATCATCGCGCCCGGTCCGGCGATGGAAGGCACGGCAAGGGGGAAAACCGCGAGATCGCGTCCCTCTTCGGGAGAATGTTGCGTCTTTGCATCCATTTTCCCGAAGAGCATCTGCACACCGAACAAAAATAGAATGATACCACCAGCCACTTTGAGCGAGTGCATGTGAATACCGATCGCGTCGAGAACGAACTGTCCAACAGTCCCGGCGGCCACCAGGATGATGGTGGCATAAATCACACCGCGCAGCGCCGTCCAATGTCGCTGCGCCCGGGTAAGCCCGGCAGTCAGCCCGGCGAAAAGCGCTACGTTCCCGATCGGATCAATGGTGGTCCAGAGAGTAGCAAAGTCTTTGCTGATTTTAATGAGGAGCGGAGACACGCGTTGGATGTCTTATCCGAACGGCAGATCTGCTACCAGTTCATAATTAAAACTCATTCGTTGCCCACGGTTTTTAACTCATGTGCTCCCGCCCATTCGGCCTCTCGGCTTTGCCCATCTATGTCGATCGCCTCCCCTAGCGGCTCCATTCACCCTTACTTCTTAATTCATCCCTTCCGTCTGTCGACAAAACCGATCAAGCGCGAGGCAAAGATGGGCGGACTAAAAGAGGTTTGTCTCGAGACTGGCAAGGATACCGCGCGTCGATTATAAGCGTAAGCCCAGATGACTTCGTTCCTCAGCCAATTAAAGCAGCGACGCGTTTATCGTGTCGCGATTGGCTACGCCATCGTGGCCTGGCTGATGGTGCAGATCGCGGCAACGGTATTGCCGGCGTTCCACGCGTCGGAGGTGGTGTTGCCGGTATTGATTGTTTTACTGGGTGTCGGCTTCCCGGTAGCGCTGGTGTTGGCCTGGGCGTTTGATGTGACACCGTCTGGAATCGAGAAAACGCCGGAAGAAGCAGGGACCACCGCGGCAATGAATATGCGCCACGCATGGGCGTTGGCGGGATTTGGACTACTGATCGCAGCGGTTGGCGTCGGCGCTTATTGGTTCTGGCATCGCCCCGTAACGAAACGCACAGCTACAGCCGAAACCGCGAATGTCGTGGCCGAAAAAACCGGAGCCGGCCAGGGAGCAGCCATTTCGGAAAAAAGCATCGCGGTGTTGCCTTTCGAAAATCTGAGCGACGACAAATCGAACGCCTACTTCGCTGAAGGCATTCAGGATGAAATTCTGACCCGCCTTTCGAAGAT
This sequence comes from Candidatus Udaeobacter sp., assembly GCA_035713885.1. Taxonomy (GTDB): domain Bacteria; phylum Verrucomicrobiota; class Verrucomicrobiia; order Chthoniobacterales; family UBA10450; genus Udaeobacter. The sequence continues at coordinate 5,393 of DASTMV010000129.1, forward strand.
TGCGGCTCTGAAAGTCATCTCGCGAACTTCGACCCAGAAATATCAAAGCGCGCCCGACAACTTGCGCGAGGTCGGCAACCAGCTTGGCGTTGCACACATTCTCGAAGGCAGCGTGCAGAAGATCGCCAACGCAGCTCACATTAACGTTCAGCTTATTCGATCGGCGACGGACGAACATGTCTGGGCCGAAAGCTACAATCGCAAACTCGACGATGTCTTCAGCGTGGAAGGTGAGGTGGCCACCGCAATCGCCGAACAACTCAATGCCAGGTTGACCGGTGCGGAGCAAAAACAGATTACCGACAAGCCGACTAACAATCCCGCCGCTTACGACGCCTATCTGCGGGGACTGGCGATCGAGCAGAATGAATATGGTTACGAGAGCTATCGACATGCCGCAGCCGCGTACGCTCAGGCAGTACAGCTCGATCCGAAGTTTGCTCTCGCCTGGGCACGGCTCGCGGTGCTCCGGAGTTTTCTTTTTTTTAACACTATCGAGCGAAACGTAAATACACCCGCCGCCGTGCAGGAAGCGGCAGACCGGGCGATGGCGTTGGCGCCGGAAGCAGGTGAATCATGGATCGCCAGGGGCGCGTATCACTACCGGGTGTTACGCGACTTCCAGGGCGCGGTGGCTGCTTACCAGGAAGCACAGCGACGATTGCCAAACAATACCTTTCTTTTGCAAAACCTCGCTTACGTACTACGACGCATCGGCCGCTGGCAGGATGCCGAACCCAATTATAAAAAAGCGATCGAGCTCGACCCGCGCGACGTGTCGCTCCTTAGCTCTCTTGGCGGCGAGTTCTACGGGTATTTGCGACGCTTCGATGATGCGCTCGCCGCCGTTGACCGGTCCCTGCAGATTTCCCCCGATTCGGAAACAGCGCATGCAATCAAGGCCGGCATCTTGCAGAATGAAGGCCGGCTCCCCGAAGCGGCTCAGGCGTTGGCGCGTGTCGCTGAGAGCTCAACAGACGATTATGTCATCGGTAGCCGAATCACACAGGCGATGTATGAACGCGACTTCGATCGCGCTATTCGAGTGATTGAGCAAAAGGTGAACTCCATTCCGGCTGGGCAACCGTTCGATTCCATTACGGAGATCGCGCTGGTTCAGCTTGGGTTTCTTCAGGAGTGGAGCGGACGCCACGCCGACGCGCAGCAAAGTTTTGCGCGCGCTATTCAATCGATGAAGCCCACGCCGGACACAGTGGTTGCGCCTGAGGCAAATGGCCTCCCTGAATTCCTTGCTCTCGCCTACGCCGGCCTTGGACAGAAGCAAAAAGCTCTCGAGCAAGCCGAGCAGGCAGTGAAAGACTACGAAACCGACGCGGTCAATAAGCCGGCCGCGATGGCGGCGCGCGCTCAAATCCAGGCGCTTTTCGGCGATCACAACGCGGCGATTGCTGTTTTGCCGGAGCTACTGCAGGTACCAGCCGGATTAACCGTCGCCAATCTGAAGTACGATCCGTTTTGGGATCCACTGCGCAAAGACCCGCGGTTTCAAAAGCTCTGCCAGCAATGACCTCTGAACTTCGTCAGCGCAGCAGTTAACCCGGCGAAAAGTGCCACCTTCCCGATCGGATCAATGGTGGTCCAGAGAGTAGCAAAGTCTTTGCTGATTTTAATGCGGAAGGGCGACATCGGCCGGAGCGTGTCTTTCATCCCGATACGAAAGACGTATCACGTCCAACCAACGCTTGACCCGAACTGCAAAGCAAAGGTCACGTTTATGCTTGCAAAACTATACAATGTATAGTTTAGAGGAATGCGCGTGCGCGGGAATAACACCGATCGTCGAATTGCCCAGGCGGCATTGAAGCTACTGGAAAAAGAGGGACCGACCGCGGTAACCATGCGGCGCATCGCCAGGGCCGTGCGGATCACGCCAATGGCGATTTATCACCATTTCCCCAATCGCGCGGCACTGCTCAAGATCGTTACCGACCGGGAATTTGAGAAGCTGGCGGCGTTCATGGACGCGCGGGAGACTCGCGGCACAGGAGAAAATCGACTCCTCTGCGTTATGGATTACTACATCGATTACGCGTTCAAACACCCAAAGGTGTTCGACTACGTCTTCTCACAATTCCGCACTGACGCTCGCCGGTATCCAAAGGATTTTCGGAGCCGACGTTCGCCAACAATGAATCGCGTGGCGGATGCGGTCGCCGCAGCCATGCGCCAGAGAGAAATTCGCCAGGACGACGTTTGGGAAGTGGCGATGGAGTTATGGGCCCACGTTCACGGATACGTCGCACTCTTTCGTGCGGGACGGTTTGCCATGTCAGAGAAACAACTGCGCGCGCTTTGCCGGCGTTCACTAAAGCGGCTGTTCGAGGGACTCAAGCAATGAATCGCAAAGTGATTCTGGCGATTGCAGCAATT
>DASTMV010000130.1:0-5949 GCA_035713885.1 Candidatus Udaeobacter sp.
ACATCAGTGCACGCATAGTAGCCACGAGCGATGCTGAAAAATTACGCGATGAGCGTATACACCCTCTTGGGAAAACGTCAAATGAATTTTGCATGAACGAATAACTGATGAGGATCGGGAAATAACGCATTTTGCTCTGCCAATTTCCTTAGGCCTGAGAGGTATCGCAGCCGCTTGTCGGCACATCGCCATTGAATCGTGAAGCTGCAGATCACCAGATACAATGGACCGATCAAGAATGGCGAACGGATTGGCAATAGGGTTTTAAGCGCGCCGACCGTAAAGCTTGCCGAGAAATCCTGACTTGTCTATTCCACGAGTACGCTCGTGTTCATAACACTCGTCCTTGATACCGGGCTGTTCGGATGCGGCACGGAATCAAGTACGCTTTGAATGGTGTTCAGTTCCGAATAAAGCGAATCGTTATCGCTGAGGAGATCAGATTGCATGGTTACACAGTCACACCTATCCCGTTGAGTCGTCGTCCATTTTTTCTCCCGACCAGTAATCTACGCGTGCATCAAGAGGAACGAAACCTTCGAGAAACCGTTGCTCTCGGTCACCACCCGGCGCAGACCCGGCAAAAAAGCCGACCCGATTGGATTCCGGGTAAAAGTTGACCTCCGGCTCGATCATTGTGGAGATACAGAGATAGCGTAGGATGGCAGTGGAATCGTTGAAGGTCTCGTGCGCGCCGTCGGGGCCGGAGAGAAGCGCAACATAATCCCCGGCTCGGACCGGGACGTCGCGATCACCGATCCGAACGCGTCCCTGGCCCTCAAGGATATAGATCCCTTCTTCGTTCGCCGCATGGCAGTGCAGTGGCCAGCTCCGCTTCCCCGGCGGTAACTCCACAAGCGTACATCCGAGCTTTCGCGCGCCGGCAGCTAGACCGAGTTGCGTCCGGGCGAGCTGGAAACGCTGTCCATACGACAGCTCGGTGGAAGGCACTTCGTCAGCGTTGACGACTTGCGGATGACGAGTCTTATTCATTTACGAACCTCCTGAAGCAGCTCTTGACGAAACTAATAAGAGGACCCTGGTCGATCATGTAGTGCGCCCGGCCAAAAAGAGCGAGCGGTGGCCTCTTTTTGGTTGACAAGTCGCACCATTCACCGATCGCGCCGATGTGCAAAGGACAGTATGAATCTGATCGTGGGGCTCCAGAGCAAGACGGGGGATTTTAGCTTCCGCAGATTGAGCATTTTTGCAGGTACCGCTAGCTATCTGGCTAACCGTCGATAAGATTGAAGCCAAAACTCTTCCTCGGTTGTAGCAGCCTCAACCTTTGTAGGAGAAACCCCAGGGGCTCATAGCGATTATCGTAAGTGCTATTGTGATCACGGATAGCACAGCTTTGATATACACATCGGCGAACGTGTTTTTCGCCTTTCTCCAGAGCGCAACTCGAGGAATTAAAGCCGAATCAGTCAGTCATATATTCGCGCCAATTGATCGGTCGGCGTGGACGATCCTTATAGAAGCCGTCGCTGTTGCTGATCACCGATGAACAGCCACACAGTACGGCAATCACCGTGACAATCGAGACAGCTTTGGTGATGACCATCTTTAGACCATCAGTGCATGTATGTGATCCACTATATTGGCACCAGCCCGCGAACTGCCCATGCTTTTAGACGGAGCGTAATAGATCCTTCCGCGCCGTCTTTGAGTAGGTCGTGGCGCAATCGCTCTTTCAAAACGTGTCGCTTATCCTCGGTCAGACTAATAATATAGGGTTTGGTTGGTCCCTGTGTTCTTGTTTGAACCTCCCAGAGATGTTCGAAAGAAGTAAACTGAATGGGAATGATCAAAGCATCGGTTGTGACCGCCGTTAGATCAGCCGTCGCCCACAAGTCTGAAAGTGCAATTGATGATCCATAACGATTCGCGCTGGGTTTTTTAGCTTCCGGATCGACCGCAACGGCTGCATCCCAAAACCGTTCCGCCAATTCAAGACCCCCACTATTGTCCCACATACAAGTGGCAACGATTCCACCGGGTTTTGTGACACGTTTCATTTCTCTCGCTGCTGTATGCGCATCCGCCACGAACTGGATGATCAATGATGCCAAACAGCAGTCAAACGATCCATCACTGAAGGGTAGTTTTTCAGCCGTCCCGCTCTCGAATCTGACATGGGAGTATGGGTTGTGCGTCCGAGCATATTCTAAGTAGCCCATCGAGGGATCAATACCGATAATCTCCGATGTTTTGTTTGTAGCCGCGAGACAGAAAGTGAGAGAACCAGTTCCGCAGCCCACGTCGAGCACGCGGGCCTCTTCGTTAATGCCACCGACAAAGTCCACGAATTCCCGAGCAAGTATCTTGCTCCAGCCGCCCATCCCGGTCTCGTAGCTGTGGGGGTCCGTATGCAGATCGCTTTGAGCCAAACGTCACCTCCTCATCGGCATTCACTGGTTCTGATGCAAACAGTTCGACCCAGTTAATGGGCAATAGGTCTCTCAGGCAATGTAAAGGTAAATGTTGAGCCTTTGCCCACCTGGCGAAACTCCTCAAAAATCGTCGCCTGTTCCGCGGGCGGAATACCGATGCCGGTGTCGCTAACCGAGATCTCCGCGCCATCGTCTGTCTTATTGGCGATAATGCTGATGCGCCCTCCCTCGGGTGTGAACTTCACTGCGTTCGACAGAAGATTGAGAAGAATCTGTTTGATCTTCCGCTCATCGCCGACGTACTCGCCAAGGCGGTCGTCCACGTCGGCATCGAGTGTAATCCCGTGCTTGACGGCGCGCTCTCGCACAAACGTCCGTGCATTGTCGATTGCTAATGGTAGATCAAATGGCGTGAGCTCCAATTCCATGCGGCCGGCTTCGACCTTGGAGAGATCGAGAATTTCGTTTATCAAAGAAAGCAGATGCTGGCCCGATGTGAGAATGTCGGATGTATACTCGACCTGCTTTTCGTTTAGCTCCCCGAACAATTTTTCCTGCAGGACCTCTGAGAAGCCAATGATCGCGTTTAATGGCGTTCTAAGCTCGTGTGACATATTGGCGAGAAATTCGGACTTGTGCCGATTGGCTGCTTCGATTTGACGGCTCTTGTCTTCGATTTCCCTGAACAGCCGCGCGTTCTGGATCGCCAGGGCCGATTGAGTCGCAAAGGTCTGGAGGAGGTTGACCAGCTCCGGCACGAACGTTCCAGCGGTCTTTCGCCAAACCGTCAATGCTCCCATGAGCCGATTCTCAAGCAGTATTGGAACTGTTAAAAGAGATCGGTAGCCTAACCGATCCGAGATAGGCCGGATACGCGTAAGCCTTATCTCTCGCTCATTTCGGAGATCGCTGACTTGTACAGGCGCTCGCTCAAGCGCTGCATGACCAGTATAACCTTCACCTACTTTCAACGGCGCCGAGCGGATCGCCTCGACCAACTCCTGTTCCATGCGATGACTTGCGCGCAACTGGAAGGCCTCATCATGGTCGTCGTACTCATAAATCACTCCGCAATCAGTCGCCGAAAGCTCAACCGCATGACGAACAATCGTGCTGAGCACCGTCGGCAGATCCAATGTTGAGCTGACCGCGTGCCCGACTTCTCCGAGAGCTTTCAGTTCCTCCACCGACTGGGCGAGTTCGTCCGTTCGGGTTTCGAGTTCTTGGAACAATCGGACATTTTCAATGGCAATCACCGCCTGGTCGGCAAATGTTTCCAAGAGCTTGATTTGCTTGTCGCTGAAGGGTCGTACTTCCGTGCGCCTAATGAAAATAGCCCCGATCGGAACGCCCTCGCGCATCAAAGGGGTAACAAGAATTGTGCGCGTTCCGAAACGCTGTTGAAATTGTTTACTTTCTGGGAACTCGGTTTCGACTTCTGCAGCAAGGTCGTGTACGTGAATCGTTTTTCGGTCGGTGATGGCTCGTGTCGTTACAACGGCACGGGAAATGGGTTGCTTGTCGTCACGTGAACGTGCCGGTTGTGTTCCGTAGTGTGCTACAGGACGAATAAAATCGTTTTCGACAAGAATAATTTGGGCATCAGAAGCTTCGCACAATCGAGCAGCAGTTTCCGCAACCGCATCTAGCACGGGTTGAATATCGGTCGGCGAACTCGCGATCACGCGCAGGATCTCGCTCGTCGCAGTTTGTTGTTCCAACGACTCCTTGAGTTCGTTGAAGAGCCGCACGTTCTCAATTGCGATAACAGCTTGATCGGCAAAAGTTTCGAGCAGCTTAATCTGCGCCGGAGTAAACGGTCGCACCTCGACGCGACGCGCATTGAGCGTTCCAATGACTTGTCCCTGCTGACGTAGGAGAACTAACAAGTAGGTACGCGCCTTACTGAACACGCCCAAGTTCGGAAAATCATTCTGCGCTTGAGCGTCAGGGATATGCAGCGTGCCATGCTCAACTGCCCAGCGAAATCGTGGTTCGTCAATACTGATCCTTTCATAGGAAAAACCTGCGGCTAAAGGACCGAACCTCGCCCGCGATACGAAATCGTTCCCGTCGCGAAGTCGCAGGCCCAAGTCGTCAATCCCGCAAACACGAGCCGCGCTCTCGACGATTGCATCAAGCACCGGCTGCACATCCGTCGGCGAGCGGCTGATGATGCCAAGCACTTCAGAAGTCGCGGTCTGATGCTCCAGCGCCTCGCGGAGTTCGGCGTTGCGCTCCTGCAATTCTTTGAACAGCCGCACGTTTTCAATCGCGATCACAGCCTGGTCGGCAAAGGTCTTGAGAAGCGCGACCTGCCTGTCGGAAAATGGGCGCACTTCTGTTCTGCGGATGACGATCACTCCGAGCGGAGCGCCCTCGCGCAACATTGGCGTTGCAAGTATTGTTCGAGTCCCGGTAACCGCTTGGCGAGTTTTAGATTCCGGGAATTCTGTTTCAAGCTCTGCTGCGAGATCATTCACATGAATTGTTTGCCGGTCGATGATGGCCCGGCCAGCAGGCGTACTTCGAGTAAGTGGACGTTGGCTTTTAGCTACCGGCATTGGTCCGTATACCGCTACGTGTTCAAGAACATTTTCGCCTTCAACGCGATCAATCACAGCATCGCTCGCGTCGCACAACCGTGCCGCTGTTGCTGCAACCGCGTCGAGCACTGGTTGGACGTCCGTCGGCGAGCTAGCGATCACGCCCAGAATCTCGCTTGTCGCAGTTTGCTGCTCTAACGATTCCTTGAGCTCGTTGAACAGCCGGACGTTCTCGATCGCGATCACAGCTTGGTCGGCGAAGGTTTTTACGAGTGCAATCTGTTTATCACTAAAAGGACGAACCTCGTTCCGTCGAAGGTGAATCGCTCCAATAGCGTCTGTTTCGCGAAGCAACGGCACTATCAATGCGGTTCGAACGCCCAACCGTTCCGCCGTGGCTGCGGACGCGGGAAATTCGGACCGCGTTTCTGCGCTTAACATATCTGGGCAGTGGATGATTTGACGGTCAATCATCGACCGCGCAACATTTGACTCGCGAATCATCCGTCTGGGCCCGACCCGCGGGACCGGTATCGACCCTTTGAAAACCACAGGCCAGCAGTTCTCTCCGTCAGTGCGCCAGATCCCGACGTTGCTCGCATCGCACAAACGAGCGGCGTTTGCTGCGACCGTATCGAGTACTGCTTGGCTATCGGTGACGGAGCTGGCGATCACCCGCAGGATTTCACTAGTCGCTTTTTGCTGCTCGGAGGCTTCGGTGAGCTGACGATCACGATCCCGCAGCTCTTTGGCGGTAGCGTTCTCCCGCTTTGCGGTGGCGTTCTCCCGCTGTAGGGATTCGGCGAGTTGCTGGCGCAGCTCTGCAATCGCCTGCGCTTGTTTAGCCAAAGGCGTTTTCACATTCGGACGGCGCAGTATGAGCTTATTATTCTTAGAGCCTTTTTTGGTTGTGCGTGCCATACGAGATGTTGCTCGCCGGAGAAACGAAAGTACGACAGTGTCCAGTAACGCTATTGGTAAGCCGCCCTGGCTGAGCCGACTTTTAC
>DASTMV010000131.1:0-10535 GCA_035713885.1 Candidatus Udaeobacter sp.
TTTTACCGAGGGTTTCGGACCGTTAATGGAAGGGTTCGATGGTCGCGTACGGCTCGACCATATTGACGAATTGGAGCGGCAATTGCGCGCGGGCGATGTAGCGGCATTCGTAATCGAAACCGTGCAAGGCAAAGGTTGTCAGACGCCGAAAACTGATTTCTTCGTTCGTGCCCAGGAACTCTGCCGCAAATATGGAACGCTACTGATTTCCGATGAAGTGCAGACGGGACTCGGGCGCACGGGGAAGATGTTTGGTTTTCAGCATTGGAATTTGGAGCCGGACATTATTACGATCGCGAAAAGTCTGAGCGGTGGTTACGTGCCATGCGGCGCCATCATCACGCGGCGCGATATTTATCAAAAAACATTTTCTCGCATGGACCGGTGCGTCGTGCATTCCAGCACTTTCGGCCGCAACAACCTGGCGATGGCCTGTGGACTGGCTGCGCTGGAAATTATCGAACAGGAAAATCTGGTCGAAAACGCGGCGGAAATGGGGACGCTCCTAATGGGAAAAATCGATCAATTACGCGCAAAGCATTCGTTCCTGAAGGAAGTGCGCGGAAAGGGACTCATGATTGGCATCGAGTTTCAGGAGCCGCAGGAACTGAAACTCAAGATGGCTTGGAAGTTTCTGCACAAGATCGACAAGGCGCTCTTTGCTCAAATGGTCGTCAGCCAAATGTTAAGCAAACATCGTATCCTTACCCAGGTCGCGGGACATAATTTGGACGTGATAAGAATCCTGCCGCCGCTGATCATCGGCGAAAAGGAAGTCGAGATGTTCGTTAACGCGCTCGATGACGTGCTTAGTGAATGCCGAAAGTTCCCGGGCCCAATGTGGGAGCTTGGTAATAATTTCGTGCGCGCAGCGCTCGGGTCACGCAAATCCGCAAAGGCACGCCCCGTTTCTGTCTAGCACGATACTGCGCGGGGACATTCGCGACGAAGCAGCACGTTCTACGACGAATGAATCCGGCGCGGTCAGATCGCGATAGAGATTTGGCATTATCGATCTTTAACTACTTTGGTGTAAAAGCTGTGGCCATGTACCTTCGAATCTTAATTATTCTCGTAATGACAGCCGTGGTGTCGTTAGGCCTCTGGTCGCAACCCGCGTCCGCGCAAGATCCAGCTGTCGTCAATTCCAACACGATACGTATACGTTTCGAAAATGATCGTGTGAGAGTGCTCGAAGCAATTTTGCCACCCGGTATTAAGGAGCAAGTGCACTCACATCCAGCGTATGTCATTTATGTTTTGCAAGGGGGTCGGTATCGCAATTATGCAGCGGACGGCAAAATCACTGAAGGTGAGATGAAAACCGGCGACGTTATCTATCGCGATCCTCTAACTCACGCCGCAGAGAATATTGGCGATAAACCTTTGCACATGATTCTGGTCGAGCTGAAAGGAAATTCCAGCGCGGGCAAAGCGTCTCACTCCTGAAGCGGCTACAGATTTTCGATTGTCGATCTTTCACTCGGGCGTACTTTGGATAAGAAGGAACGAAATTTATGAGCACAACTCTTGCCGAAGAGCGAAAAACTGAAACGACACTGAATCAGCTCGAGCAAATCAAGAAGTTTACGAAGGTGGTCGCGGACACAGCGGATTTCGAATCGATGAAAGAATTCAAACCGCAAGACGCGACCACGAACCCAAGCCTTGTGTATGCCGCCACGCAGAAGGAGCAATACGGCCATCTGCTCACTGAAGTTTTGAAGAACAGAAAAAACTCTGGTTTGAGCGGGCACCAGCAGATCGAAGACATTTGCGATCATCTGCTCGTCCAATTCGGGACCGACATTCTCCAAATTGTTCCGGGACGCGTTTCGACAGAGACCGATGCGCGTTTATCATATGACGTCGAAGGTTCGATCAACAAGGCGAGGCGACTGATCAAGCTTTACGAGGAGCGCAAAATTCCGCGTGAGCGTGTACTGATCAAAATCGCTTCGACTTGGGAAGGACTTGTTGCTGCTGAACAATTACAAAAGGAAGCAATCCGCTGTAATTTGACGTTGATGTTTTCACTGCCGCAGGCGGTGCGCGCGGCACAAGCGAAGGCGCAGCTGATCTCGCCCTTTGTCGGCCGGATTTACGATTGGTACAAAAAAGAATACAAGCGAGATTACACTGGAGCAGAAGATCCAGGAGTCGAGTCGGTTAAAGAAATTTATACGTATTACAAGAAGTTTGATGTTTTCACTGAAGTCATGGGAGCAAGTTTTCGAAACACAGGACAGATTCTGGAGCTCGCCGGGTGCGATTGTCTGACAATCAGCCCTGAATTAATGGAAGAGCTCTCCAAATCCACGGAACGCGTTGAGCGAAAATTGAGTCTGGAAATGGCGAAGTCGTCTCAGATCGAGAGGCTGGAATTGGACGAAAAGAAGTTCCGCTGGATGCTGAACGATGACGCAATGGCATACGAAAAAACCGGCGAGGGAATCCGGAAATTCGCTGCAGACGTTGTGAAGCTCGAAAAATTTGTCGCGAGCAGACTCTAAGAAAGCAGATCTACGTAGAGGAAATTCAACGGCCAGCCTGTATTGTTCGAGATTGTTCCTGCCCCCCTGAGAGTTGTGTTCAACGTTGTTCTGGTTGAGCCCGAGATTCCGCCGAATACCGGCAACGTCGGGCGGCTTTGTCTGGCAACCGGATCGACTTTGCATTTAGTGAGGCCGCTGGGGTTTTCGTTAAACGACCGGCAATTAAAACGCGCCGGGCTCGATTATTGGAATGAAGTGGACGTGCAGGTTTGGAATTCGTTGACTGAACTGCGAGCAGCGGCATCAGCAAAAGCCCGTTACTTTTTTCTCACCACGAAATCTCAGCGCGCCTACTACGATGCGGAGTTTCGAAAACGTGATTTCCTCGTTTTTGGCAGAGAAACGAAAGGGCTGCCGGAAGAATTGCTAGCACAAAATAGCGAGAATTGTCTGACGATCCCCATGCTCGGAATACGTTCCCTGAACCTGGCGACGGCAGTTGGGATTGTGTTATTCGAGGCGGTCCGCCAACAAACCCAAATGCTCTGTTGACCCGCGTTCAGTGCAGATTTGCCACGAAGTAGTCACTTGCGGAGCAATCACATTGAGAAGTCGTACTGTTGCATGATGCCGTGTACGCGGCAGATAATTGCTCGTGCATCCACCGCAACTGATTGCCCGAAACGTTTACAAGTCGTTTCGAATAGGCGCGCGTTGCATCGAAGTTCTGCGCGGTATCTCTATGGAAGTGGCGCAGAATGAAACCGTTTTTCTGTCCGGCGCATCCGGCGCTGGCAAGACGACGCTGCTTTATACCTTGGCGGGTCTTGAGAGGCCCGAATCGGGAACTGTCGAATTCCAAGGGCAGCGACTCTACTGTCGCGGTTCCACAGTGGAGGCGCGTGTTCGAAATGAAAAGATGGGGTTTGTTTTTCAAGGCTACTTTTTGTTACCGGAACTAACCGCATTAGAAAACGTCATGCTCGCGGGAATGATCGGCCGCCGCTCAGGACGAGAGGAGGCTGAGGCCAGTCTCACGTCAGTTGGCCTCGCTGATCGCATGGATCATTTGCCCGCGGAACTTTCAGGAGGCGAGCAGCAGCGTGTTGCTATCGCCCGAGCGTTGACCAATAACCCAGAGATTATTTTTGCTGACGAGCCAACTGGAAACCTCGACTCGAAAACCGGCGATGCCATCATGGATCTTCTGCTTAATCTCGCACGTGACCGCAACCAGACGCTTCTGGTTGTTACGCATGATTCGCGCCTCGCAACGCGCGGCGACCGCCAATTGCATATCGCTGATGGAATACTGCAGTGACTTCTGTTTGTTCGCGATTTTATGGTTTGAATTGCGCGTCTAAGCTTTTGAGGTTTTGTTATTAACATGAAAACCAGTGATGCAACGGTGTTGGATGAACCAAAGACTCCCAAGCGTGGAACCGAGGAAGCAATCGAACCCGCAATAGAAAGTCGACGCCGCACAACGACGGGCATCAGAGAGGCAAAGATTTACATAGACGGAGAATTCTATTCCGAAGCAAACGCGAAGGTTTCCGTGTTTGACCATGGACTTCTTTATGGCGACGGAGTCTTCGAGGGTATTCGTTTTTATAACAGCCGGGTGTTTCGGCTTGAACAACATCTGGAACGGCTTTGGGATTCTGCGCGTTCGATTCGCCTCGAAATTCCGATGACGCGGGGAGAAATGACTGAGGCGTTGCTCGAAACGATCCGCCAGAATCATCTACGCGACGGGTACATACGGCTGATTGTTACACGCGGTGTCGGCAACCTGGGTTTGAATCCGGAGCAATGCAAAAAGCCGAGCGTGATTATTATCGCGGCAACCATCGCGCTTTACCATGAGGATTTTTATCGGAAAGGATTAAACATCGTCACAGTCGCCACGCGCCGGAGCAACCCAGCATCCCTTAACCCCGCGGTGAAATCGTTAAATTATTTGAACAACGTCATGGCCCGAATCGAAGCAAACCTGGCTGGCGCGGATGAAGCGCTAATGCTCAATGACGCGGGGAATATCGCCGAATGCACTGCTGACAACGTGTTCATCATCAAGGATGGCGAGATTTTTACGCCGCCTATTACGGCTGGCGCTCTACGAGGGATCACCCGATCGGTTGTATTTGAAATTGCGGGTGAGTTTGATCTCAAAGTGATGGAGGCGGATTTCACGCGACACGATATTTTCGTCGCCGACGAATGCTTTCTCACCGGAACCGCTGCCGAAATCGTGCCGGTGGTCAAAGCTGATGGCCGGGCGATCGGAAGTGGAAAGCCCGGCCCGATAACAACACGCATTATTGCGCGCTTCCGAGAGATGACACGTCAGACCGGCACACCGATCCTCGATTGAGGTTGAGAAAGCCGATCCGACAACGAAGGTACTCGGAATGCGCCGTGTTGATTTTAAAATCACATCACGGTCCAAATAGCAGAAATGTTGTGCGACGTTTGCAAATGTAATGACGCCACAGTTTTCCTGACACAAATCCTGGAGGGTAAAATGCACAAGGTGAATTTGTGCGAAGGCTGCTCGAAGGAAAAAGGTGTGCAGGATCCCACCAGTTTCGCGCTGGCTGACCTGCTGCTGGGCATAGGCGCGGCCGAGGAAATCGAAAAGGGCGCGCCCGCTAAAAAATGTGCGGTATGTGGTTTTAGTCAGGGGGACTTTAAAAAAACCGGTCGCCTCGGTTGTAGCGAATGCTATGTCACTTTTGCAGAAGGCCTGGGATCATTGTTAAAAGCGATGCACAAAGGAACCGAACACATCGGCAAATTGCCAGAACGCGCGCATCGAGCCATGGCGCTGAGCCAGCGGATGCGGACGCTCACGGAACATCTACAAAAAGCCGTGGCCGACGAAAACTACGAGACAGCTGCGTCGCTGCGCGATCAAATCAAACAATTGGAAAGCGATCTTTCGAATTCGCCATGAAATTCTCAGACATGCTCTCGACTGCCGGAGAATGGCTACGTGGAGAAGGTCCGCATCATCAGGTAGTCATTAGCAGCCGAGTTCGCCTCGCTCGAAATCTCCGTAATCGTGCCTTTCCGGGTTGGGCTAAGAAAGCGGAGCGCACGTTGATCCTGGAACAGATTCGGTCCCGCGTGGAAGCGCTTGCCGAAATGCAGGATGCCTTCTCGGAGAACCTGCAGGATCTGGCTGCACTCGAGAAGCAGGTGCTCGTGGAACGCCACCTGATAAGCCGCGAGCATGCGGCGAAAGGCGCTGGTAGCGCAGTGGTGGTAAATCGGCGGCAAACGCTTAGCGTAATGATCAACGAAGAAGATCATCTGCGGATGCAATCGATTCGGTCCGGTCTTCAATTAAAACAGGCGTTCAAGCTGGTCGATAAGATTGACACCGCGCTGGAAAGCAAATTGGATTTTGCTTTCGATTCGAGCCTCGGGTATTTAACCGCCTGTCCTACCAACGTCGGCACCGGCATGCGTGCGTCCGCGATGCTGCACCTGCCGGGATTAGTCCTGAGTGAGTTGATTAACCAGGTGGTTCAGGCGGTCAGCAAAATCGGTCTGGCCGTGCGTGGACTCTATGGTGAAGGAACGGAAGCCATGGGCAATCTTTTTCAAATTTCAAATCAGACCACGCTTGGTGAAAAGGAGGAAGACATCATAAATCGTCTGACAAAGGTCATTGAAACTATCATCGATAAGGAACATGACGCGCGGCAAACTTTGCTACAGAGAAAACCGAGCACGCTTTGTGATCAGATCGGTCGCGCGTATGGCATCTTGACGTATGCCCATACCATGCCATCCAAGGAAGCGCTCAATCTGCTCTCGGTTATCAAACTTGGAATGGACCTTGGCGCGTTTTCAGAAGATCAGCGGCTCCAAATCGATGAACTTTTTATCGAAACACAGCCAGCCCATTTGCAAAAAAGCTCTCAACAAAAGTTAAATGCGGAAGAACGCGACTATTTACGGGCTCAAATCATTCGCGAACGTTTGAAACTTTTCCCCAGACCTGATATTAGTAAGATGGTAAGGGAGTCAGGCCAAAGCTTGACTAACGGACCATCGAGTAATGAATAATTTTACACCGCGAGCTCAACAGGTCCTGGCGCTCGCTCGCAAGGAAGCCGACCGTTTCAACCACAACTACGTAGGCACCGAACACCTGCTTCTCGGGCTGATTAAGTTGGGTCAGGGAGTAGCCGTGAATGTCTTGCAAAAGATGGGGCTGGATCTCGAGACGGTGCGGATGGAAGTGGAGAAGCAGGTCGGTTCTGGACCGGAGACCAAGATGGTTGGCAACGTTCCGTACACTCCTCGCGTAAAAAAAGTGCTGGCTCTCGCAGGAAAGGAAGCCAAGGCGCTCAATCATTCATATGTCGGTACGGAACACATCTTACTTGGGCTACTGCGGGAGGGCGAAGGCGTGGCTGCCAGAGTTCTAAAGAGCCTCGAACTCGACATTGAGCGTACTCGCAATGAGATTTTAAAGGAGCTTGATCCAAACTTCACCCCATCCGAATCGGAGCAGGAAGGCGAGCCGGCGAAGAAAGATGTGAAGACGCCGGCGCTCCGTGCATTTGGCCGCGATCTGACGGAATTGGCCAAAAAGGGCGAACTGGATCCGGTGATTGGCCGGCGCAACGAGATCGAGCGGGTAATTCAGGTACTCTGCCGACGCACGAAGAACAACCCGGTGTTAATTGGCGAGGCGGGGGTGGGCAAAACGGCCATCGCTGAGGGACTGGCACAGGAGATCGCCAATGGGAATGTGCCGGAATTGTTGCGCGAGAAGCGCGTTATCACCCTTGATTTGGCGTTGATGGTCGCTGGAACAAAGTATCGCGGCCAGTTCGAGGAACGCATTAAAGCTGTAATGGACGAAATTCGCCGTTCCAAGAATGTGATCCTCTTTATCGATGAGCTGCACACTATCGTCGGCGCTGGGTCAGCTGAAGGCGCAATGGACGCGTCGAATATCATTAAGCCCGCCCTAAGCCGCGGCGAATTGCAATGTGTAGGTGCGACTACGATGAACGAATATCGCAAGTACATCGAGAAGGACGCTGCGCTGGAACGTCGCTTCCAAACGATTAAGGTCGATGCGCCGACGGTTGACGAAGCCATTCAAATTTTGAAAGGATTGCGTCCGAAATATGAGGCGCATCACAAAGCCAAACTCACCGACGAAGCACTCGAGACTGCCGTCAGATTTTCTGATCGTTACATCACGGGCCGCTTTTTGCCGGACAAGGCTATAGATGTCATGGATGAGGCCGGCGCTCGCGCTCGGATTAACGCAATGACACGGCCGCCCGACGTGAAGGACATCGAGAAAGAAATAGAAGGCATTCGCGTTGAAAAAGAAGGAGCCATCAAGGCACAGGACTTTGAGAAGGCCGCCGCCCTTCGAGACAAGGAGAAACAAACGAAGGAAAGGCTTGATGCCATCTTGAACAAGTGGCGCGAAGAGCGGGAAGAAAAAGAAGTCGTGGTGACCGGCGATGACATGATGCACATCATCTCGAAAGTCACAGGTGTTCCACTCCAGCGAATGGAGGAGCAGGAAACCCAAAAGCTGCTCAGGATGGAGGCGGAACTGAAAGATCGGGTCATCGGCCAGGACGAAGCAGTAACAGCTATCAGCAAGGCGTTGCGGCGCTCCCGGGCGGATTTGAAAGATCCAAAGCGGCCGATCGGCTCTTTCGTATTTCTTGGCCCGACTGGCGTGGGCAAGACGTACCTCGCGCGCACGCTTGCGGAATTCATGTTTGGGGACGCCGATGCGCTGATTCAAATCGACATGTCGGAATACATGGAAAAGTTTACCGCTTCGCGTTTGATCGGATCACCGCCGGGGTACGTTGGTTATGAGGAGGGCGGACAACTTTCGGAAGCAGTGCGGCGCCGGCCGTATGCAGTCGTCTTGTTCGATGAGATCGAAAAAGCGCACCCTGACGTGATGCATTTGCTTCTGCAGATTTTGGAAGATGGCAAGATCACCGATTCGTTAGGTCGCAAGATCGACTTCCGGAACACAATCATCATCATGACCTCGAATGTCGGTGCCGATTTGCTGAAAAAGCAGACGGTAATGGGCTTCGGCGCGCCGCGTGAAGGGCACGATTATGATTCGATGCGCGACAAGATTCTCGATGAGACTAAGCGCGTGTTTAAACCTGAGTTCCTAAACCGACTGGACGAGATCATCGTGTTTCATTCGTTAGGCAAGCCTGAACTGCTGAGCATCGTTGACTTGGAGGTGAACAAAGTCCTTGCGCGCATCAAAGCGAAGGAAGTCCACATCGAGCTGACACAAAGCGCGAAGGAATTTCTCATCGACAAGGGATACGATCCGCAGTACGGGGCCCGCCCGATGCGCCGAGCGGTCGAACGTTTTCTTGAAGACCCGCTGGCGGAAGAATTGCTTCGTGGTCACGTAAAACCTGGCGACCGGGTGGAGGTCACCGCTACCGATGGAAAACTTTCGTTCGATGTGCCAGAGTCACAAGCACAAAGCAGCGCCCCTGCGCCAGCTCCTGGCTAACGCCAACTTTCTGCTTATGATCGCGGAGCGCGTCAGATGTCGAACATGACGGTTCGCGGCGCAGCCAGGATGGCTTTAACAGACGAGGCTTTCACTTCTGTTGATCACGCGCGTGGATGTGCCTCGGCGTAGGCTTGCTTCAGGCGCTCGACCGTGACGTGGGTATAGATTTGTGTGGTAGAAAGGCTCGCATGGCCTAACAAGGCTTGCACGCTGCGCAGGTCCGCACCGCGATCCAGCATGTGGGTGGCAAAGCTATGCCGCAATTTATGTGGGCTGATTGAAATCGGAATGGACGTATACCGCACGTAGCGCTTTAAAACCAACCAGATTGAGCGTACGGACATTCGTTTTCGCGCCTTATTGATGAACAACGGGCCTGTGTGCACGTTCGCCGCCGCCCGATATTTTTGGATCGCTCCCACAGCAGGTAAACCTACCGGGCACACGCGCTCTTTGCGCCCCTTGCCGAATACGCGCAGCGATTCAGTGTAGAAATCCATTTCGGCTACGTCGAGCGCAGCAAGTTCGCTCAGCCGCAACCCGCTGCTGTAAAACAATTCCATTATCGCGACATCTCGCAGAGGCATCCACGACGGCGCAGATCGGCTCTTCCGCTCGCACAGGGGCGCCCTCAAGAGTTCGTCCACTTGTTGTCGAGTAAGTACGAGTGGCAGCTTCTTCTCCATTTTAGGGAGTTGCACCTCTCGGACTGGATTATGCCGCAGCCGTTTCCGGGCGGTGAGAAATTGATAGAAGCTGCGCAGCGCTGAAAATTGGAGTCGCACGTACGAGCGCGCCTGCTCCTGTTTCATGAGCGCAAAGAGGTAATTACGAAAATCGTCACCGCTGCATTTTCTCCACGAAATCTTATTCGCGGTGCGGAATCCAGTCAGCGCCTGGCGATAGGCCTTGAGTGTTCGCGGGGAAGCATTTCGTTCATTCACGAGATAGCGCAGGAATTCCTCGACGAAAGGATCTCGAGCCTCGGAGACGCTGGAACCTTGTGCCATTTTGTGAATCGCTAAACCCTTACATGCTAAAGCGAAGCGGATTCAAGCATTTAATGCTTCGATAGTTTAACGTGACGAAGCCGCTCACTCCGGTTTTTCCACAATATATCGCAGATCGGTCGGATTCGAGCGGCCGGTCATCTGGCTTCGAAAAATTGGGGGCGGATTCTCGGAAATCAGCTCATATCCTTTCAATACGAACTCGGGATAAATTCCGTTGCTGGCTGGCTCATAGACTTTGTCGCCGGAGAAATAACCGTAAAGCTTGTACTCGTAATTGTTATCGCTGCCGAATTCGAGACGTTCGCGGTCCGGGGCAAGTTTCTGCTTTTCATTGAGCATTACCAATTCCGCTGTGCTCCATGGCTGACCCGGTTTGCGAACGTAGCCCCAGAACTTGTAATCGGGTTTGTAGTAACGCCGACCGATGTAATAATCGCCGGTCGGTTCCGCCGCGATCCGTTGCGCCATCTCGATTCT
>DASTMV010000132.1:0-26818 GCA_035713885.1 Candidatus Udaeobacter sp.
AAAAGGGAAACTGACTAAGGCAGCGGCGCAAAAACTCAAATCCCAGCTTTCAAAACGCTTGCGCGACGCCATCAACGGTGCCACCCCGCATGACAGCCCGCTTTTTCAACTGATTCCGAAATTCCCTGGGATCGATTTGCCCGAGGAGGTGACTGAAACATTTAAGGATCGCATTCGGCAGGCGGAAGAATTTCGCAACCTGCTTTCGTCAGCCCGTGCGCAATCTGTGCGCGAAGGACGTGAAGCGCTCCTGAAAATTAGGCGCGATTTAGGTGATCTAAAGACGGTCCAGCGATCAGTGCTAATCGAGTTGATGTCATCATTTCGCGATGTCGAAGCGTTTGAGGAATTAGTCGAACTCTACAATAGTTTTCCTGTTCCGGTGAAGGAGTACGTTATCGTCAGGCAGCAATTGGCATTAGCTCTTAACCGCCGGAATCAATCAGGCGATCGCGAGAAAGCACTGAAGATTCTCGACGAACTGCTGGGGAATCGCGGCCCCGATTCAGAGACGCTTGGTATCAAGGGTCGCATCCATAAAGATCTGTATATGGAGGCTGCACAGAAGGGGAAGATCACCGCTGTCGCAGTGCTAGACGATGCGATTGATGCCTACACGAAAGGCTTCGAAGCGGATCCACGCGATTACTACCCGGGTGTAAACGCGATCAATTTGTTAATCCAAAAAGGGGATACAGAAGCGCTAGAAAAAGTTGAGCGTCTATTACCTCTTGTGAATTTTGCTGTTGAGCGTCGCGGTGGCGCGACCTCTACCGATTATTGGGATTTGGCCACCGCGCTCGAGCTTGCTTGCATTGGTGAAGATTGGGCGATCGCAAATCGAATACTTCCAAAAGCGATCCTCGCAGCGACGAACTCTTTTAAGACAGCGGCAACCCTTGGCAATTTGCGTTTACTTAGACAAGCACGCCAGAGAACTGGGCGTGAAGTCGCAGAACTTGATGGCATCCTCACTGAACTTTCCGTGCGCGACAGTGAGTTGCGGGGAGAGGAAAAAAACGAGCTCGGTATCAGCAAATTGTGAAAAGAGGCACAATTACTTTTGGTAACGGCAATCACGCCGTCGTTGTGACCGCGGGGCGCGACGCAGATGCACAGACGATTTTGAATTCGCTGGAGATTGCGCAACCGCACGCACTGATCATGGTATTGGGCGGTGCCAAGGGACTCGACGATTCGCAGAAAGCTCGTCTCGCCGGATTGTTTACCAACGTTATCGCGCCCGTGGCTGTCGAGTTGAACGCGCTCGTCATTGACGGCGGGACTCAGTCTGGCGTGATGGCAATGATGGGTGAAGCGCTGGCGCGAGATGGCCGAAGGTCCCAGTTGCTCGGAATTGCGCCGGCTGGAAAAATTACTTATCCAGGGCATCAGAGCGATGCAAACATCGTAGATGGCACGCCGCTTGAACCGAATCACTCCCATTTCGTGTTGGTGGACAGCAATGAATGGGGTAGTGAGACCGAAACGATGTTCAAGCTCGCGGGAGCGTTGAATGTGTCGGTTGTGACGATGCTCATCAACGGTGGTCGAATCGCAGGGAACGAAGCCTTACAAAGCGTGCGGAACGGGTGGCCAGTGCTGGTGATTGAAGGCAGCGGGCGGCTCGCAGACGAGCTTGGCGCCGCCGTACGCAATGGTCAATCAGAGAAATCCGCCAAAGTAAGCGAGATCGCACGTTCCGGCCGCGTCAGGTTATTTCATGTCAATGACCCTGCAGAAAAATTAAAAGTTGAGCTGCACCAAATACTTGCTTCTCAGAATGAGTTACCGCGACAAGTTGGATGAAATCGGTCCACGGAAATTGCTCGCGTGCGACGGTGGCGGTATTCGCGGAATTATCAGTATCGAAGTCCTGGTGCGGATAGAAGCCGAGCTGCGTAAAAGCAGCGGGAACCCAAAGCTCGTCCTAGCCGACTACTTTGATTATGTCGCGGGCACCAGTACGGGAGCGATTATCGCAACAATGATTGCGCTGGGATACAGCACAGATGAAGTGCGGGATTTTTATCTTCGGAGCGGCGTGGAGATGTTTCACAAGGCGCGCCTATGGAAACGTTTTCGCACGAAGTTCGAGGACGACAATCTCTCAAAAATGCTGCGCGACGTGATTGGCGAGGATACAACCTTAGGCTCTGAGAAGCTACGTACGTTACTCATGATGGTGTTTCGCAACGCAACCACTGATTCGCCGTGGCCAGTATGCAATAACCCGACAGCGAAATATAACGAACCAGCCCGCGTCGACTGCAATCTCAAGTTACCACTTTGGCAGCTTGTGCGGGCAAGCACTGCCGCTCCGACTTATTTTCCGCCGGAGGTCATTCGCGTCGGCCGCGACTTCATCTTCGTAGATGGCGCAGTGACGATGTTTAACAACCCAGCGTTTCAACTCTTCCTCATGGCGACGAGCGAGCCATACCGGCTGCTTTGGCAAACCGGCGAGGACAAGATGCTTCTTATTTCAGTCGGTACCGGCGCGAGCGCTAATGCGAATAATAATTTGAGTCCTGAAGAGATGAACCTGCTCTACAATGCAGGCACGATTCCCTCTGCACTCATGGCTGCAGCGCTGTATGAGCAGGATTTTCTGTGCCGCATTTTCGGGAAATGCCTGGCTGGAGATTTGCTGGACCGTGAGGTTGGCAACATGATCGGGCAAGGTATTCCCAACGTGCCGAAATTGTTCACTTATGCTCGCTATAATATCGAGCTTTCCCGCGAGGGTTTGGATGCGCTCGGCCTGGAACACATCAACCCTCGGCACGTCCAACAAATCGATTCCATAGATCACGTCGGTGAAATGCAAGAGGTTGGTCGAATGTTGGCGTTGCAAAAAGTTAGAGCTGAACACTTCACCGCGTTTCCACCGGCGAGTTAGTTTAGTTAATCAGCTTTTCCATGCGTTTCAAATGGGTGGTCCACGTCAAAAACCTTTGCGAGCTTGGTCAAAGTCCATCCAGTTTCGCCTTGTCGAGCATTGGCTAGGGAGATAGTATTGCGACTGCCTTGTGAAGGCCGCACGCGTTATCACCATTACGGTTTGCTACCTTGCCTTGATGCTCACATCGGCGAAGGCCGAGGAAAGGTGGCGATCGATGGATTTGTCGAAGGATCCAACTTCGCTCTCGACGATCTTGGCTCTTATCAGAAATCACGAACGCTTTGCCAAGTGGATAAACGACAAGCCGCTTAGCAATTTTACCTATGTCAGTTTGCGGAAAGATCGAAATGATCCCTCAAAGACAGTTTATGTCTTGCTCGAATGCGACGAGAACAAGAAACCACTCAGATTTCTACGTGTCGATGAGATTGCCAAGCTAAGCGTAACGGATCCCGGTGTGCCGGAAACCGCTAAACTTATCTTTGAATATCCGGCGGCTGCGGTCGAAGGGACGAGCCTTGACCATCCGACCGTTCAGCGAGCCGTTGAACAAACACTTCAACTGTTTAGGTCTCCACAAAGCACTCTTTATCTTGTAAACGATCATTATGTTGAAACGCTTAAGGAAGGCGAGATAGCCAGCTCGACACTAACGAAGCTATCGGATCTGGGACTTTTAGTGATTCGCTTGGTCTCGAAAGCCGCGGATAAGGTAAGTAATGCACTCGACGCTCTTAGTAAGAATAAAAACTTTACGTGGGATTCAACTTCCATGAAGCGCATCAGGTTTGAGTTGTCTCCTGATCGAAGCGCAATTCGCAAGCTCGAGATTGCCGGCTTGTTTAAGGCCGATGACATTAAATTGCAACGCTTCGACGCCGCAAATCTATCCAAGCTGGAAATAAGGGATGATCGCACAGCGGATGTTACACTCACGGGAATAACAGCTCCGGCGGGCCGTGAAAGGCGTGGCGAGAAGGAACAATCGCCAAGTCCAGTGAACTGGGACACAAAAGATTAGTCGACTCTGATTCATGAAGAGGCTCTTGATATTCATCTTTTGCCTGCTGCTTTTCGAAGTTAGTTATGCCCTCGATTTTCCTGATTTCATGATGTCTCCCAAATCAACCTGGGTCTCAGGGTTCCCCGAGTTGAACAAGGATGATATCCAAACCGAGGTTGTCACCGCCGTCCAGGACACGAATCTGGGCCTTCGTCTGGTCCATTTGAAGAAGCCATACCAAGCGACCAGGCGCGCGTCGGAGACTCTCGGAGAGAATGGTGTTATTGAATCCGGCGACATTCTATTAAGCTTCAGGCCGTCTTGGGCCGATACACTCGCGTACGCGCACGTGCAGTTGGGAATTTCCCATGCCGCTTTGGCATTTGTGGTAGAGATGAATGGCAAGAAGTATGTTCACTCTCTTGAGTCGCCGATGAGTTACAGCAGCTTTCTGGATTCGCCCCATCAGTACGGGGATCTGGACGTTTTTCATATCCTGCGACCGACGCTTACAGAGGTGGAGAAGTCGAACTTGAAACAATGGGCCAAATTGGCGATGTCACACCCGGATCGCTTTGCTTTCTTCTCAGACTACAGCAAACCGATGTATAAACGCGGCCTTCCAGGGGTGGATCACCCGATCGATCAGGTTCGCCTGTTAGGAAAAATTATAAAGGGTGGCGGCCAAACTTTTCATTGCTACTGCTCAGAGTTTGTCTGGTCGTTTCTGGGACTGCGAAAGTGTTCGCCGGATGAGTTTCCGAATGGCAACTTGGAAATGTTTTTCGATCCTTTGAAAGGATTCTATCAAGACGCCCCTAAGGCAGGCCTTACGCAAGGGCCGGATGCTGCGCTAAGAAAAAGCGGTGACCAAAACCGGACACAGATTTTGACTTCAAGGGTATTTGTTGATTTTCTGAATAGCCCTTCGGACCTTCAGGGCCGTATGTCTTCAGGCCACCAGGCAGTTGCGCGGGCTAATAAACCGAAGATGGAGTTACTGAAACGTTATTACGCATCAGGTGAGCCTGCAGATATGGTCCCTGAGATTAATCAAGGTATCATCGAGAACTTTTCTCCCACAGCGTTCATGATTCGCTCGGATGCGGGTTTGGATGGGCTCAGGTATGTGGGAACAGTGGTCTTCGACAAATAAGCAAATCTCTGCGAATTCGTCTGGGGACCAAAGTGGGCTTTGGGAACAGTTAAGCGCCTAGTTGAAGATTGATTTGCTGAATTGTTTTGAAAACATTTGAATCAATTTGGTGATACCTGATTGAAGACCCTGTGCTCTTTCTGCTAGGGCACCAATCTTAGCTTGCGCGCTCTGAGGAATAGATCTGAATGAGGATGACGCTGGATCAGATCGCGATGTTGACTGGTGGGATTTTCTTATTTGTAGTCGCATGGCCTTGCTAATTTTTATTGCGTGGTGAGACCATCTCGTTTCAAGGCAGCGTCCCAAATGGAAAACTAGCGACCGCAATGTTCTACTTCCCTCGGTAGGATCGCCCTTCGGCGATATGCCAGAAATCGTTAAGTCCCTCGTTAACGTCGCTGTGGTCGAGCCGTAACCTGAGGCTAACTCCTGACGACTCAGAAGATCACCGATCCACGAGGCCTTTCGGTGCGAGGGAGACAACGATCTTTTCGAAGCGTGGGTCCCCGCGCAAGGGGTCCCAAAATGGCAGGAGCTTCAATTGACCATAGCTGACGGGGCTCGGGCGAGCCGTCACAATTGCAAGCTGTTCACAAGCCAGCTCCTTGTCGTCTACCCACGCAGCGATCATCGCTAGATACCCAATCATGAGAGGACCGTTAATCGCGTCTTTTTCAACGGGAAGAAGCTCAACTGCACGGCGACCTTCGCGCAGCGCTTCTTCTTTTTTCCCGAGACCGGCGTCAATTAGACCCAACACACACAGGGCCGGGCCGTAATCTGGTTGGGCTTGGACTATTTTCTCCTGCTCCGCACGCGCCGCGGTGAAAGCAGCGCGCCCTTTGGCATCGTCGCTGCTCATTCGAGCAATAATACCTTCCATTAACGGACGATTTAGATGAACAGCATAATCGGTCATAGGTATTTCGCCGAACGCGTCCAACGCCCTTCGTGCCTCGGTTATGTCGTCCTCCGCCAGTGCGCAGCTCAACCAATCATTGGCGACACTCGGCAGAGCGCTGGGATTTGTGGTACGGATGGAATCGATTGCTTGATGCAATGGTCCGGTATCGGCTTTCCAGTGGAATTGGACTGCCGCGCGAGCCACTTTGGTATCCACATCCGCCGGCTCAATCGTTAACGCACGATCCAGTACAGATATTTCTTCGGCATAGCGCCGCAGAATCCCGTAACTGAGCGCGATCTGCTGCAACAAGAAAAAGTTGCGCGGATCCAGATCGATCGCGCGCTCCAGGTTTCGCGTAGACTCTTCCCAGCGCCCCTGGCGCCTAAGAATATAACCGGTGACTGTAAACACGCGAGGATCGTTTGGCAAGGTTCGGCGCGCAATTTCCAACTCAGCCAAAGCGCCATCATAGTCGAGATGGCCGTGATAAAGATTCTCGGCCAGCGCAAGATGTGCTTCACCGGCATCCGGGCGAAGGCGGAATGCCGCCTGCGCAGCGGCTTCCGCCAGTGTCAGCCGCGCTGGGGTATGGTCAAGACCAAGGAAGTAAAGCAGGCCGTGGGTGTGAACTAGTTGGCAGTAGGCTTCGAAAAACGAGGGGTCGTGCGCAATGGCCCGATCCAGAAGATCGGCCGCCGCGAGCAGTTTCGCTTTCGCGGCACTGCTAAAGCTCGTTAGAAGAAGATTCGTGGCTTGCGCGTAGAGTTCGAAAGCAGTCAGATCCGCAGTTGGCTTGCGTTCAATGGCCAGTTTCTCGGCGGTGGAGATTTTGGTGTCCAGTTGCTCGGCGACTTTTTGCGCAATCTCACTTGGAATCGCGAATGCATTACTGAGATCCCGTTCGTATTCATCTGCCCAGATTCCCGTATCAGTGCGAGTGTCCACCAATTGCGCGTTGACGTGCACTCTGCCGCCATACCGCCGCGCCGTTCCTTCCACCACATGTGAAACGCCAAGCGCCCGCCCAATCTGACGCAAATCCCGTTTGCCGCGATATCCCATCACGCTGGTCCGGCTGATCACTTTCAGGTCGGCGATTTTCGCCAGCTTGGTTAAAATGTCGTCCTGGACGCCCTCGGCAAAAAAGGCGTCCTCTTTGTCGTCGCTGAGATTTTCAAAAGGAAGGACGGCGATTCCTGCGGGTATCCGCTGCGCCGATTGTTTCCAAGTCATTAACCCTAACCCTGCTGCGAGGAGAACCGAGAGCATGATCAGGGCGGCGATCGTTGGATTCCGTTGCATCCACTTTCGGGATCGTGTGAAAAATCCGCTGCGTTTCGCAAGGATTGGTTCGTGCCGTAGCCAGTGTTCAAGGTCTTCGGCGAGCTCCAGGGCGGATGAGTAGCGATACCGCGGGCCTTTCTCTAGACACTTCAAGCAAATAGCAGAAAGGTCGCGATCGATATTGCGGTTCCACAGACGCGGTTGCCGCGGCTCCGAATCTAGGAGCAGATGGATCGTTTCGTACGTTGTTCCTCCAGCAAAAGGCGGATGGCCAGTGAGCAGTTCGTAGAGAACCGCACCAAGTCCGTAGACGTCTGTTGCTCTGCTTACACCAGCGTTGTTACCTACAGCTTGTTCCGGCGCCATGTAACTGGGCGTCCCCATTACCTCCAGGGAACCCGTGACGGTGCTCCCATATTCGACAAGTCGCGCGAGACCGAAATCCGTCAGGTGTGGTTCGCTGTCTGCATCCAACAAAATGTTTCCTGGTTTGATGTCTCGATGCAGAATGCCGTGTTCGTGTGCGTAGTGGACGGTGCGGGCAACTTTCGCGAGTAGCTCGGCAGCCTGCCGAAGCGATATTGGGCCGCGACTGACTACTTCGTCTAGAGGATCGCCTTCGACGAAACGCATGCTGAAGTAGTACGTGCCGTTGCGCTCGCCAACCTCGTAGATAGGCACGATCCCCGGATGATTGAGTTTCGCCGCCGCTTCCGCTTCCCGACGGAAGCGCTTCAGGTGGGTGTCAGTTACCCACTGACCAACGCCAATGATCTTTACCGCGACTGTGCGATTGAGACTCTTCTGCCAGGCACGGAATACGACGCCTTGACCGCCACGACCGATTTCCTCAAGTAGTTCGTAATCGCCAAACTCGCCGATCATTCCTGCCGGTTCCGAGAGCTTCTGCCCTTCCGCTGTTCGCACGCTATCCTCGCGGTCGGACTCACGCCGGTCCTGCCGCACTTCGGACTTGTCGTGGAACATACCAACACCACTCCTCAGCCCGCAAGAGGCGCAAACTTCCTGTGTTGCGTCACCGGAGATTTTTGCTCCGCACCTTCTGCAAACGCCGGTCGCAGTTTTCATTCTGATGGGTTAGACCATCGTTCGGCTTTTTAGAACTATGCCTGAAATTTTGCGGCTGGCTACGCCTGCATTCTGGCTGGAGCGCTCCGCAGATTGAGGTCGAGCATTAGTATTGAAGACATGACTTATCCAATTCCTTCTCGCTTGATTCAAGTTCGTCCAGTCCACAGCGAAATCCGTAATGCCGCGCAACTGACAAACGGAGAGAGAATCATCTGATCCTAAATTATCTCTGGCTGTTTGGCTGAGTAAACCGGCGCGTTCCAAATGCGGCTAGCAGAGAGATCATCCCATTCGCTCGGAAGATTATTCGGATTGATTACGCCTTCGCGTCCTTTTCTTTGCGGTACGTCTAATTGGTGTTTTTTTAACCCGCGATCTCTTTCTTGTCGGCTTGCTTACTGTCTCCTCATCGGTAGCAGCTGCATTAGTGAACCAGGTTTCCGTAGGCATCTCGAAGAACATCAGCCGTCTATTACATTTAAGAGTTCCAGGTTTGAAATAGCTCTCGGACCACCCATCGGTCTCGTCGAGGAATATTGAGGTGGCCTGATCGCTCGTCGCAGAACCGGCCAGTTCATTAGCGATGTCCCGGAAATAAAAGTGTCGGAAAATACGGTCGAACTCGGTCATGTAAATGTCGGCGACACGGGTGTTGCCTCGGATCAGCAACATGTTCTCGTCGTTTTGAAGCAGCGAATTCGATGAGAAGTTAGCGGAGCCGGAACAGACCAGCGGATCATCGGATAACGGATCGATCAACAGAAATTTGGTATGCACAAAGAACACGAACCCATCGTTCTTCGGCCGAAAGTGCTCCTCTTTGAAGAACCATTTATCAAGTTCGAACTCTTGGATGCTTCTGCGAGTTGTGACTCTTCCGTTTCTGATTTGATAGATCTCTCCTAGCGGGACGCCATAGGACAGGATCACGCGATTAAAGTCGGCAGTTAGGGCTCTTTTCTGTTCTCTGGGTACCGGCTTTTCCATCAGAACGAAGCGCATCTGATTGCGCTTTGCGGCAAGCGGTTGGACCAGATCCTTGCTGACGCCAAAGGCAGCCGTGAACCAAACAGAGTTCGCAGCGTTAAGCATTCGCCGACCATACCACCCAAGCATTTCGGACTTAGTACGCGGTGAAAACATCTTGACCACAGAATTTGCATTTATCGCTTCGGCTGGATTCGGTGTGAGCTCTGCGAGCTCATTCCGAGCAGTCTCGAGATCGGGATCCGTCTTCAACAATTCCCAAAAATTTAGATACTGTTGGGCGGTTTCGGCGTCGGCTATGCGGTGTCCGACATTGGTCTGTCCGAGAAAACCCGAAGCCGTGAAGTTGGTCGAACCCGTCCAGACTTCTATTGGATCTCTACCCCCCTTTAATCGTACGATGAACTTGTTGTGTGGGATCTTCGTATTTGAACGCTGGAATGTAATCCTTTGGTCGTTGATGGGAATCCCAGCCTCGTTCATAGCGGCCTCGTTAGCTCCATCTTCGCCATTCGATCCCTTGGTGTCGTGATAAACGATCCGCACATCGATCCCCCTGTCGATTAACGCCTGTAGCGCATTGAGGATTGGCGGGTAAGTAAACTCATATGCAGCGACGCGGAGCGCGTCGCCTGGTTGCGTCTCATTAATGTAAGCCAGACAAGCTTCGAGCAAGCCGCGAGACAACCAAGTGACTGTCGGATCTTTTGGGTCATTGATGTTCTGCGGGGGTTTGTTGCCGAACTCTTCTGAGAACTTTTGACTAGCGATCGCGCCGCGGTTGAACCAGACCCCGTGGGTCTGGCCAGTTTCCCATTCCTGTTCCGTGGTCACCTCAAGCCGGATCTCATCGTTCGGATTGGTTTCCAGCGCCGCCGGATTGCCGAACCTCGGCAAGATGCGGAATCGGTAAGTCGTCCCTGGCGATGCTGAATAGTCACCCCAAAGAAAGCTTTGCACCGGAAACCTGTCCGTATAAAACGCCTGCGGTTTGCTCGGGTCATTTGGGTCCCGGGCATTCTTGGGGTCCGGCACTACTGATCTGAACACCTTCTGCGAGCGGAGGAATTTCGGCCCCGGGCTCCCGGCACCGGCGATCTCGCGCTCGAACGAGAAACCCATGAGACCCGTGCGGAGAGCCTCCGGGCAGTCGAGCGCGATCAGGATCACGTGAGTTCCGCTTATAGCCTTAGCCTGAAAACCCCGTTGAGTAGTTACTATTTCGCTGCGCATGGATTACTCCTTTCGTTCCGGGGATAGATTTCAAGTCGTTTAAACGTCGGCATCCAAGAAGCCAATCCTAGTTCTTCGGATGTAGCAAGCAATACATCAACATCTGGTGCCAGCGGTTTTCGGATCCGGCAATCGCAAAGAACTCATCATTCCCACCATTATACGCAAACATTGAATGGGATGCGACGGATACGATCAAAGTTTCGAGAACTTCGACAGCAAAAATCCGTATCAAGACTTAATGAGCGAACAGAATTTGCCGCTACCCGGCGCGTGCAGCTGCAACCGTAAGATCGAAAGCATAATTGGCGGCGAGATTGTCAAGATCGTCAGCATGGACGTATATCCTTGCGGCGATAGTTGCTCAAAGTCGGTCGGAACCAACATCGTAAAAATCTCGGAAGCGAACTACAGAGACAAGCCGGACTTGTGCATGAAAATTGTTGTAGAGGCGCTGCTCTCGCTCCCTGCAGGATTTTATACGATTGTTTACCATACAGAACCTCTGCCCTGCGTGATGGATTTCCGCGTTGGTGGCGAGGCGTTCGGATTACGAGTGAGACCTCTCGACAGAAAAGCGATCAACAGCATAAAGCCCCCTGCCTGGCTGCGCATCGAGATTGAATGAACAACGCGAACGTTAATCCGCGTGCGGAGGATTACATGAGACCTTGCCGCATGTGTTTCGCTTGACCGAGCGCAATCACCTGATCTGTGTTAAATCCAGAAACGTGTCGGATCGAGAGATCATGGCCCGGAATTGCTTAGGAAATCCATCCAATCACCGCAATCATTCGGACTGACCAGCAATATACGAAGTGACAGAAAGTCGATCCTGATCGGTGTTGTGACATCGTTAGGCGTATCAGCGTCAGGGCCAAATTTTCTTTAGGATCGCCGCGAGACGGTAGCCGGCGCGAGCAATTTCGGTTCGGACTTGGGCGGCAGCCCAATGGTCGTATGCAGCACGGTTGCGCGTCTGAGCGTTCCAGCCGTGCGGATTAGCACGAAAGGTAAGCTTGTTGTACGCTTCCCTAGCGATAGGTAGCGCTTCGTTCGCCCATTTGGCGGACCAGCCACTGATGAAGGAACTCGTCTCCCATCCCGGTGGAGGACTCCTGATAATTTTCCGCGCAAAAGCGCGAGGCGTTTGTACGTTGGCGGCAGCCATGGCGTTTTGCACTGCGGTCGTGTCCCAGTAAGCATGCACATTGGTACCGTGGAATTCGATTAGGTTTCCACCCTCAGCGGCTTGTGCACCTGTGGTCGTATTGGGATTTGCCAGCTGTGCATTCGTCCCGAAGTACGCTGTCCCCACGTGTAAGGGTTGGTGAATGTCCCCCACATAATGGACGAGCAACCGAAGCGCTGTTTTTTGCGTGATACCAGTGGAGTTGTTAGTCGCGTTGCTATGGCCTTCGATGATAGCGATGCAATTGCGGAGCATGTGAACGACATCGATTGGCTTCGCCCCGATTGAGCCGGCACGATAGTGGGTTTCCTGAATCGGAATGTCGGTATAGTGATAAGCGTGGTGGTCGTGAGGCCCGTTGCCGCCTTGCACGTGGGGATTAGCGGACACAAAAGCTACCATATCTTGGTCGTGCGGATTGAAGTGATATTTGCAATCGTCGGCCCATGTCGAGGCGTGTTCGAGCGTTTCATCGCCGATAAGCGCCCGGACGTGCGCCACGGTGTTGGGCGAGTTGGCAATGAGTATGTCGGCAATAGCACCGACGGTTTGGTGCCCTTCGGGGCCGTAACCATAGGCGGTGGCAGCTAGCGCGATGGCGGCTAAGATTAGAACAGCGCGGACGATCCGGCCACAGATGTTTAGATTAGTTTTCATAGGGGAGGTGTGCAGTCTGACTGAACATAATGAGATAGACAAGATCCTGCTGCGAAGCATCGCGAACTTGACTGCCATTATGAAAGAGAGTTTCATTACCAAAGGGGTTCCCGAGGCCTGGGAACGAGAAAATGAGTAGGTCCAAAATCCAGGCTCCGCCCGACAGCATTTTTATCTGCTATCGTCGCGAAGACTCTGCGGACGTGACAGGCCGAATCTATGATCGGCTGATAGATCATTTCGGGCCGGAACCTGTGTTCATGGACGTTGATTCAAAGGCGGTCGGCCTCGACTTTCGTTCAGAGATAGACAAACAGATTCAGCATTCCAAGATCGTGATCGTAGTGATCGGCGACCAATGGCTCGCCCCGGTGGACGGCAAACGGCGGATTGATGATGAGAACGACCGTGTTCGCATCGAGATCGAGGCAGCGTTGAGCCGTGAGATACCGATTATTCCCGTTCTGACCCGGGGTGCCTCTCATCCTACCAAGGGAATGTTGCCAGCAAGTCTGGAAGATTTGGCTTACAGACACGGCACTTCGATCAGCCACGAGCATTTTCGCGGTGATATGGATTCATTAATCAGCAAGATGGACTCTGCGATTGCTGCTTCAAAGGAACCCGCAGTTTGGAGAAGAAAGCGCCTGATTATAGTCACCCCTGTTGCAGCTACAATGATAGTGCTGCTTGCGATCACCGGGTTACTCACGAGGCCTCATCTATCAGTCGGCAGGTCGGCGGCAAACGACTATGCCGAAGCGATGAAACTCGCAACCGGGCTTGGTGGGACGGGAATTGACCTACCTAAAGCAGCAGAATATTTGCAGCGTGCGGCGGCGAAGAACTTGCCGGAGGCAGAAGCACACCTAGCCTATTGGATCAATAATAGAGTTGGCGGACTGGCTAGGGATCATGTCAAAGCAGAGCAGTGGGCAAAGAAGGCATTAGCGGACGGCCTTGCAGCCAAAGCGGCGAACAGTCCCGAAGCACAAACCGAACTGGCGACGCTTTATGAGTTTGGCTTGGGTGCGCCCAAGGATTTGGAGAAAGCAGCAGAACTTTATCAAAAAGCGGCCCATCAAGGTAACCAAGATGCAATTGCACACCTAAAGAGCCTATCCAAGGCCGCCCCCGCGTTTCCGCCCGGCGTCGGTGGTGTGCGGATCAACACATCGCCGCCTGGTGCGACCGCCGCACTTGGCGGATTGGGTGCGAAGAAGACACCTGTGACGTTCAATGCCAACCCAGGTAAATATTCGCTGTTTATCGAACTCGATGGTTACGAGTCGGTGGCCCACGAGGTTGAGGCAAGGGAAGGCGAACTTGTCGATCTGGGAACAATCACTTTGCAACGCGGCAGGAGCGGAGTGGAACTCGCCACGATTCCACAAGGAGCGAAAGTTTTTCAAGGCGAGACCCTGCTTGGCAGCACGCCGCTTCACCTAGACAATTTTCCCTCCGGCCAGACTAATTTCCTGTTCGTGTTGAAGGGTTATCTGCCTCGCGAGATCAAAGCTCAGTTGAATTCGAGGGAGACATTCAAGACAACCGTGACACTGGCTAAAGCCCTCCAAGTGTATAAGGGCGTGATTTCGGAAACTGTACCCATTACAATGAAATTCGGGCCTCATTGTGCATCTGGCATAATGACGCAAAGCAGCACACGCGGGGACACGATCGTGAAATTCACTGGCGTATGGGACGGCGCCACGTTGCGGGCGTTTAGCCACGAAGTCGTCTCCAAGCCAGAAGGCATTCTTTGGGAACCTGAGTCTTTCGCCATCCGCTTTTCCGATGACGGCAAGAGCGCGTCTTACGAGTGCAACTATGGTACGGAAATGTTTGTAGCGAAGCTAAGCGCGTTATGACCCTTGTTTCTTCCAGTCCATTGCCCCGTTCGGGAGTTGATTTGACCCGCCGTCTTCCGGTCACCATAGCCCGCACAAAACAGCTACTTCTCAGTCTGTTGTTGCTTCTCGCTTTTGCCCACCGGGCGCCAGCGCCCATTTTTGAGGCAGCCGAAAAACTGCCCACCAAGTCCGGAACCAAGTCTAACGCAGATGGCTCGCGCACTGTTTACGAGATCGATAATGTCCATCATACAGGTTTGGCCACTGTCTTTGATCGCGACGGCAAGGTGCGCGAGAAGATCCGGTATGAACTGGATAATCTCGGGCGCCCGACGAGCCGAACTGTGCTTGATGCCGAAGGCAAGGTCCGCTCAAAAAGTGTCTACCAATACGATAAGGTGGGCCGTGTCCTGGAAGAAACTCGGCTTGGACAAGACAACTCCATGTTGCACAAAATTGCCTACGCCTACGACCAAAGCGGTAACCGGACCGGCTACTCTATATTCGATGGGAATGGTAGGCTACTCAACCAACAGGGCCCAGCGGCTTCCAAACCCGTAGGCACGCCGAAGCCGGGCGAACCTTCGCGACGCCGCCGCCATGAGTTTGAAGGCAGCGCCCCTGGTGGTTAGGAGGAAATTGAATGGCTGCTAAACAACGGCGTCCAATCAAGCTAGCGCTATGAAAACCGTTCTTGTCACGTTGCTGGTTTCAATGAATCTCAGTCTATTGCTGCCATGCAATGGTAACGACCCCGTTAGCGGTAAAGGAAAGGAATCCCACCCGCCATTACATGTGGGGTCTTCGAACGACAATTCAGCCCCGCGACAATTGCCGGCTCGAAATCATCGGGCCTGGCGGCTTACGTTAGACTAGAGAACCAGCTACTACCGGCAGGCGCACAACACACCGTGGTGGCCAAACGCCCCAGGGGGATAAATTGGGGCGAACGCTGGTTAGGTTGGAAGCTAACGCCGAACCGAGCGAGGGCCCTGGGCGGCACAGGAGACTTTATCGTTACTAAAAGGTAACCTCGAATCTTGCGCCGCCCCACCATTCGTTTCGGTCCGTGCCCGGCGGTGGATTTGAAATGTGATAGACGTACGCTCCGAACGGCACGAAATATAGATCTGCGTCGGGAGGCGCCCATTTGGTGTCTGAAAATCCTCCCAAATGGGCCAAATGAATCGGTAGTTCTGCCCCGGCTTGCACGTGATTCCAGCCGGTTAACGGATGGCCGCCGTAAGGATTCGCGCCGCCCGGCTCCGTGCGATCACGGAAGCTCACCGAAATAATCCCGTACGGATCAAAATCGGCCCATTTTGTGACGGGAAACCTTGTGTTAATTCTTCCTTCAAGGTAGCCTCCCAATGCTTCATTACGCTGGTTGAACGGGCGCAGGTTTGATGGGAGGGGAGAGATGCCGGGTTTTTTTGGAGCGTAAAACAACGTGCCGTCCTCGGTCGGCTCGGCGCCCCAACTGTAGATTGTCTGATAATAGGTGATCGACGGCGTAATGTACTTCGAAATTTTGGTCGTGCTAAGGGTAATATAGAGGCGATCGAATACTTCCTCTTCAATTGTGGGATCGGGACTTAATGTGCGGACTCTCCTAAAAATCGGGGGTATAGTCCAAACAACATTCCCCGGCGGCAGAACATCCTGTTCGTAAGTCGTCGCGCGGCGAGAAATAAAGAAGGCGATGTCGCCTAGCGTTATATCAATTGGGCCCAGCGAGAATTTGTAAGACAAAAAGACGTCCAATTCGTCAAACCGAGTTTGTACCGTAGTCGGGAATCGAGTATACGGAACCGGAGACCCCGCAACAATCGGCGCATCCCCTCCGGCCTCTTCTGTCGATCCTCCCCCTTCACCGATGGACCAGCTGGGCGCCGACGCGTGACCAAACTGATGAATTCCGAAAAGACCGAGCGTAAAATTCCACTTAGTTACTCGCGCATTGAAAAACCCGGCCCCATTTGCATTGGGAGTCAGATTGGTTCCGCGAAAGTTATATTCCGATTCATATCCAGCATCCGCGTACCAAGTCCAAAAGACAGGCTTTTCCTGTTCGATCACGTTCTTGGGTTGTTTGTACTCGCCGCCCCTTGTCATGTTAGCGTCTCGGTTCGGTCCGATGTTCATCGGAGCGCTGTCCTCGAATGGAACCTCAACTGTAGGGCTAACCGCTTGTGCATATGACATGCGTGTTACGGACAAAAGGGTAACTGCCACTAAAAATGTACCCTTTAGAGCTATTCTCACCGTTTGTATAATTCTCCTTGTTTGTGATGGCTACAGGTGAGGGCACCAGGAACCAGAAGGCGGTTTAACCGATTTGCAACTCTTCAGTCAAGTACCGATTTTCTGGCGTGCATCTCAACGCTGTGCCCGACCCTATGAAGCGGGCCGGGGCAGGCCCAACATGTAGTAACAAAGTAGTAACAGCCCCAGCGTACACTACGAGGACCTAAGCTCTCTCAAGGTATCCCCTAAATTCCCGCAACCCGCCATCACAGCCTAAAACTAAAAGCACGGGGAACCAGCAAGCTTGACGAAAGGAGCCTAAAAATGCAACACTGCAGAGCATTATGAAGAAAATCACTCTCTCCTTCCAATTACTAGCCGCGATCATCGCGGTGACGATTCTACAAGCTTACTCAGGCACGCCAGACGCGCCAGACGTGCCACGGTTACCGACGCCGCAATTCAGTCCAAACGGCGGAACGGTTTGTGGTAACATCACGGTCACGATAACGATTGTCGCGGGGGCTCATATGGTCTACTGGTTCGACAATAACCAACTCGGTAGAGTAAAACGGCAGCGGAGCGTGACCGTCGTATTTCCTACCGCGCGGTCGGGAAGAACGTTATACGCGATTGCGTGCCCGGGCCTCAACACGCCTGACTGCAAGAAAAGAAACGGAGTGCGCCCTTCGCTGGTCGCAGTCGGAACTTACTACTGCCCCCAGCACTGTCCCTGAGTGAATCAGTCTCTACGGTTGAAGCAGTGTTGGTCTCCGCGAAGCTTTGCTCGTTCGTCATACACCTTCTTTAACAAACCGAAGGCGTGTTCCTGCCGTTGCCATGTATCCAGGCTCATTCCGACGGCAAAGTTTAGCGGAACGCCGCCGCGACTACTAAGTGCGACATTGCCAAGATTCTAGGATTGCAACAAAATAACACGACATAACTATGAAAACACTAATTATCGGTTTATTGGTGGCAACAATGGTAGCAACCATTCTAGCGCAGTTTACGCCGACGCCTCGGCCCTCACCAAAGCGGCCTCCCAAAGCGAGCCCGACGCCTACAGCGAGTCCGCCGCCTGCTACGAGCCCAGCATCTTAGGGTGACCGTGGGATGCGTGAAGGAAAATCTTGCGTGCCGCGATCCTTCAGCATCTAGGGTCCGGCACGTAAGGCAAGCCTCCGATCTCTGGAAGATGGAAGCGAAAGGCAAACCCCTGCCGTTGCGAGAGAAACAAAGCTGCTAGTGATGGTAATACCGTTCAACTTTGCCAAATTGATCATGTAACCAATCGATGAGGCCAACGGCCCACCACGAAATAAGTTCAGAGTGTCGGCCATGACGCCCTGCCGTGGCTTATCTCTGTCTCGTTAGATGCTGAGCGGGCTTTGGATCATCGGGTAGCGCAAGCTACTGTCTCGGGCTCTTGCTCTTGCTGTTGCCAGTTTTGTTAATGGCTGTAGCGCTTGGAACAGCATTTGCTGCGACGTAGGAATTTGGTGCTACTATGCAGCGACTTGAAATTTCGGAACGGCTTCTGCGATTTATTCCCAATGCGAACTTGGGATGAATCAGGCGGGCTTCTAGGCGATGAACACATCATCGCCGTTGTGATAGATCTTCACTTTCATGACATACTCCTCCAAAGATTTTCCAACCCCGAGTTGTGGCCGAAAGGGTGACTCGCGCAAACCATTTTCTGTGCTAAACGAGGTTTGGCGCCTTCAAGTGCTTGCGACTGGCAAGACACGATGTCGGACAACGCCCCGACGTTTGCGAACGGCTCCTTAGCTTGACATTCCAGTATGCGCGCTATCCCGCTACACACTTAGACGCCAACTCGGCAGTAAGGCTCGTTATACTGACACTGTCGGCCTGGTCGAGTGCGGAGAGAAGCGCAACCGAGTCCGGGGTAAGTACGAAAACAAAAGTGTCGGCGCCTTCGATCGCACTATAAATCGCCTGCATCCATTCCTCCGTCGGGCGAATGTCTTCCCAGTCCACCCATGCCTCCCTGCCACGACTTTTCAAAGCCTGATCTAACCGACGCACGAACTCCTTATCCTTGCGTGAGTAAGAGATGAAGATTTCCTGTGAGCGTGGCAACTGTTAGTCGCCGGGTACTACTGGCATAAGGTAATATTTACACTAAGCGAACAATCCCGCAGATCGCGGTTCCTTATTCAAGGTGAGGAAATCTTGTGGAGGGCTGCCCTCGCTTTTTCGAGATTCGCACGCGCAAGACTATTTTGATAAGGAGCCGTTTCAGGAGTGAATATGCTTAAGGCGTTTTCGAGGGAATCCACTGACTGTTGTAAGTACTGCGCGCCTCGCTCTCCGTTCGCTTGTGCGCCAAGAAGGCTAAGCACGCTGCCTAAATTACTGTGCGTCGCAGCCCAGTCCTGTGGCGATTGCTCACGTGTGTAAACTTCCAAGGCCGCGCGATAAGCGGCGACTGACTGCTCTAGATAGTGCGCACCTTGGTCTCCGGCTACCCGTTGACCAAGAAGGCTAAGCAGGTTGCCTAGATTCCCTTGCGTCGCGGCCCAGCCCTGCGGCAATTGCTCGCGTGTTCGCACTTCCAAAGCCGCGCGATAAGCGGCCAGCGCCTGCTCTAAATAGAGCGCGCCTTGTGCTCCGCTCGCCCGTTCGCCAAGAACCGCAAGCACCATGCCCAGATTGTTCTGGGTCGTAGCCCATTGCTGCGCCAATTGCTCGCGCGTTCGCACTTCCAAAGCCGCGCGATAAGCAGCCAGCGCCTGCTCTAAATAGAGCGCACTTTGTTCGCCACTCGCCCGTTCGCCAAGATCTCTGAGCACCATGCCCAGATTGCTCTGGGTCGCAGCCCATCGCTGCGGCAATTGTTCGCGCGTTCGCACTTCCAAAGCCGCGCGATAAGCAGTCAGCGACTGCTGTAAGTACTGAGCACTTTGTTCTCCGCTCGCCTGTTCGCCAAGAACTGTGAGCACTATGCCCAGATTGTTCTGGGTCGCGGCCCAATCCTGCGGCAATTGTTCGCGCGTTCGCACTTCCAAGGCTGCGCGATAAGCGACCACCGACTGCTGTAAATACTGGGCGCATTGTTCTCCGCTCCTCCGTTCGCCAAGATCTCTAAGCACCCAGCCCAGATTATTCTGTGTCGCGGCCCAGTCCTGCGGCGCGGTTTGTCGCAATGCAAAAACAAGGGTCCCGCGACAAAGCTCTAATGCCTCCTGCAGCTTCGCATTTCCCGCAGCAGGCTCGATAACCTCTCCGCGCGTAATTAAGAACCAGGTGAAGTCATTGCGGGCCTTTGGCCAGGAACCACTTTTTTCCAGAACTTGGCGGTACTTGGCTTCCGCATCATCGAAGCGAAACTTTGTTTCCAGCAGCGAGGCCGCAAGCAGCTCCTCCTGCAACAAGTTTCTGAGACCGGCCTCCTCCTGATCCCGCCGGTTAGTCTGCATTTCAATTTGCGATTTGCGCTGATTGCCGCGTGCCTGCAGATATGCCAGTGCTTCATCAGCGCCCTTTCCTGCGAGCAGGTCTGTCGCTTTACGATAACTCTCGGTGGCCTCACCTGCGTCAAATGTTTGCTGGATGCGATCCAGAAAGCGGTCCAAGTCCGAAAGCTGTTGATCGCGCCACTCTTCGATTTCGATTGTCTTGCGCCAGTCGTCACCGGCTTCCACGATCTTCTTTTGCGCCTCTGACTTGATATCGGCGACCAGCTGTTCCCGGGCGCGGCCACGATCATAGCCGACTTCTTTCTTGACCACACCGGGCAACCGCCAGATGCCGGCACCGATTCCACCGAGCAAAAGCAACAAGACAACCAAGGAAACCACTACGCGCCGTTGATTCCGGCCGATTTCGCCTTTGAGCTTCTCCAACTCGAATTGAAGTTCCCGGACTTTGCGGCCAAGTTCTTCTCGATTTTTCACCTCCGTTCGGAGGATCTCGCCCTTGGCGATTTCGGCACGGTAGGCCCGTTGCAAGCCTTGAAGCTCTTCGCTCTCTGCCGTGGCCTGGTCGTAAGGAAAGTCCTCAGAGCAGACAAAGAGATACAGCTTCTTCTCAAGTTTGCGCGCGATGTCGGCTTCCATTTGCGTATAGGAGCGACGCGTTGCCACTTCGGGCAACGTCGAGGGATCTGGCTCGGCGCCGTAACGGATGCCGACGATTTGGATGACCGCTTCGCAGCCGGCGATTTTCTCCTCGATCATCTCGCCAACGCTGCGGTAATCCGGTGGAAAATTCGTCTGCTCGATCGGCATGCAGTCCATCGTCAAGAGCGCTTCTTCGACGAGTTCTCGCACCGTGCCCAGGTCCTTTGACGTAGCGGAAATGAACACGCGGGTCGTGCCTTCCGACGGAACCGCTCTAGGTTGGCGCATGGTATAGAACGAGAGACCGCGGAGATTCTATTCCTTCGGTATCAAATCGGGAAGCTTTTTCGACCCTTCAGTGTGCTTCACGTGAGCTGACAATACTAGCTCTGACCCCTCCGGCTCCCCTAGATGGTACGCGGCCAGCTAATCTCTGCCGGCACTGAAACTCGCCCGCTCTAATCATTCCGCGGCGCAACGGATGCAAGCGCTTGTGTTGTGATAGTTAGCTCGTTTTTTGCAAGCCACAGTAGGTTGTGCCGATCGGTATCCAATCCGACCGCTGCAACTTGCAGAGATCTCTCGGTGGCCTCCAGTGCTGTTGCTAATGCTGCATAGGAACGAGGGTCGATCGCACCAACGGCAAAGTGAAGAGCCTTGATGGCATGGTAGCCGATGAACGGTTTCTCAGAAGCGACCAAGCGGTTTCTCCCGCAACGGCAGGGTTTGCCCTTCGCTTCCATCTGCCAGAGATCAGAGGCTTGCCTTAGGTGCCGGACCTCAGGTGCTGAGGGTCGCGGCACGCAAGATTTTTGTTCACGCGTCCTACGGTGACCCTAAGATGCCGGGCTCGTAGCAGGCGGCGGACTCGCTGTAGGCGTCGGGCTCGCTTTGGGAGGCCGCTTTGGTGAGGGCCGAGGCGTCGGCGTAGACTGCGCCAGAATGGTTGCTACCGTTGCTGCCGCCAATAGACCGATAATCAGTGCTTTCATAGTTATGTCGTGTTATTTTGTTCCACTCCGAGGATCTTGGCAATGTCACGCTTAGTAGTCGCGACGTGGGGTCGAGCATCTAACGACAATTAGACTGCAACTTACAATCTATTTCTGCTCCATAAAGGGTAGTTTGCCGGAAAACACTGCAAGTTGGCAAGCGGATTGAAGGACGACCATGCCGGATCGTTATGGCGCATGACACCGACCATGATTAGGCATTGCAGCGCGAAATCGTATGCGTGATACGAACGCGGGTCCACCTGCAATGTCGCGAGGAAAGCGCGACCTGCACCCAGACTTTTCCCCTGTTCTCCTCGGGAAACTCAAATAGAATCAATTGATCTTAAATCAGTTGCTCGCAATATGATCGCTGAACTTAAAATCTGTTCTCGCGAAAAGCGAGGTATGGGTTCGAATCCCATTATTGGCACCCTCGAAACCTCGATTTAACTAGGGAGATTCGTTAGGACTCGCAATTTTTCAATTACGAACGGTCGCGCATGAAAACGCACAAAATCAGCGACTAGTCGTTCAAGTAATACGACTCTCTATCTACGTTCTCGAGCAGCTCAAGCAGGTGCGACGACCAGCCAACATGCCTGCAATTGGCACACGGCTTCTTCCATGCTTAGCGGGCCAGCTTCAAAAGCCGCTTTGATTTGGGACGTGCTTGCGATTGGCAAGACTCGATGTCGGACAACGCCTCGACGTTTGCGAACGGCTCCTTAGCTTGACATCCCAGTATGCGCGCCATCCCGCTACACACTTAGACGCCAACTCGGCAGTAAGGCTCGTTATACTGACACTGTCGGCCTGGTCGAGTGCGGAGAGAAGCGCGCCTGCAACGCGTTTAAGGTCCCTCCCAGCAACGTCCTTCAATTTCGAGACAAGAAAGCCCGCTTCCAGTAGGATCTTAGTGCGGAGCACTCCTTCTCTAGTCGGTTTTTTCACGCCAGCGAGCGCGGGATCGCGCACGTAACTACCGCCGACGGGCACTGTTGTCGCAGCAGCGCTCGTTACGTAGATCCCGAAGACCTCGAGCTTTCCCATTTCGAAGGCGTCGCGCATTCCCAGGCCGCCTGCCCAAAGGACCTTCATCTTAAGATCTCGCGCGTACTCCTCAATACGCTTTATTTCTCTCCAACCGAGGTATCCCTTAGTATCGCCGGGCGATGTCTTGAGCAGGCGCCGCCCTGACGCTTTGTCGATCGTGTCAATGAGCACGACGCGCACTCCGTGCGCAGCGACTGTCTTCAGCCAGATCTGAATTCCCCGCGGCAGATCTCTTTCTACATCGACCGCTCCTTCTCGCAACAAACCTTGGTCGACGAAAAAAACCGGGGCTGCTGACCAGCCGCAAAGCCACTGCTGCACTTGTTGGACGACGTTATCAATTTCAGGGAGCGTGAGCGGGAAACAACCGTACTTTCCGAGATCTGCTCCCATGGCCCTCGCGGTATTCAGACTGACCCAAATGCTGCGAGCTATGGTATCGGCATCCGGCAGGTTGGCAGCCCGAAGATGAACGTTCGCCTGATTTGCCTCGCGTAACAGGGGGCCGACTATCCCTGGTGGAAAATAATCGAGGAGGCCTGCCAACGAGACGGCCTGGTCTGCCACCTTACGCTTTACGCCATCGAGGACAACGACTCCCAGTCCAGCACGGCAAGCGAGGTCGATGGCTGTCATTGAAGTATCCCTACCAGTGATGCCACGTCCCACCCATGCCACAAGGCCGAGCACTTGCCCTTTGGGAGCACGGCTCATTCCAACCGCCTTTCCGGACGCAACGAATGAGGCAAGGTGTGCGAGAGCAGCAACTTTTCTCGGGTTTGTGATGCGGGCGAACCGAGGAATGTCGATCAGAACAGTGAGCGGTCGTGGTTGCCGGTCAGGAGTGTTCACAAATGGCCGGAAGGCCTTTGTGATCTCTCTCTCTGCTCGTTTGAGCGCATCAGCGCTGTCAGTGCGTAGGAGGATGCGCGGCTCGCGTCGATAAACACGAACGTTGACACGAGTGCCAATGTTCGTCGTAATCAGGACACGATCAACACAGGCGAGCCATATATCGGCGTACTCTTC
Organism: Candidatus Udaeobacter sp.; assembly: GCA_035713885.1. Taxonomy (GTDB): domain Bacteria; phylum Verrucomicrobiota; class Verrucomicrobiia; order Chthoniobacterales; family UBA10450; genus Udaeobacter. The sequence continues at coordinate 23,688 of DASTMV010000132.1, forward strand.
GGGCCCTACAGCTAGTTCACCGATACCCCCAAGCCGTTCTGCATCCACCGCGATCCCCACAACGAGCGGCGTGCGCCTAACCGATTTCGGGAGCGCGCAAACTTTTGGAGACTCGAATGCTGCATCCCGGATCTCACCGGCAGCGCTTCCTTCGTCGCTCACACCGAGGAATGGTCCATATCGAACATGATCGTAGTCCTTGAGGGAATCGGTGCTTCGTCCGGGGTCTCCTCCAAGTCGAAGGTAGCCCTGACGTGCCTTCGCCATCAGCGTTGGTGATGGATTTCCAAAGATAACGGCATGGCGGTACTCGGACAAGGTGCTGCGACACAGATCGGCCCAGCTACGGTCTCGGTCTTCTGTTCGCGAATACCGGCTTCTAAGGATCTGACCCGGGACCACAGCGTTCATCATATCCCTGCCTCCTTCGGATGCGCGTACTCTCGCTCATAATTGCCATTTAGGTACGTGTTTCAGCCGCTCGATGAGTCGGCTGGACCGTTATGCGTCTCTAAACGTCGACGGTTTCTCTTAAGGAGAACTTGCAGCCTTCATCTTATTTATTCCGTATCGATCAGCGGTTCATGACCCAGATGTGGGACTATGAGTCCTCGGAAAAATCTGCTTCCACCTGATCTTTTTCACTCCAGCTTTCAATGCGCCGGCTGAACATGTAATAGCGTGGAGAATTTGACCAATCAAGTCCCTTTACAGCCTCCAAAGCAGCATGCGGATCGGATTCGAGCAGGAGAGCCTCTGCTGCACGTGGCAGTGGAATAGGGGTCGTGTCCCACAATGCAGACTGCTTGGTTGTAAAACCGCCCGTAACAAGTGCCTGGAGTTGATCCGGGTGGCCATAATCACGTCGGCCTCTCGCAACGGTTGGAGCAAAACGATCGCCCAGGGTAGCTACGAGCGATACGTAAGCCGAGAGGACAGACGTAGCGATCGGCGCAGACGACCGAATGTCTCTAAGAGTGCACCAGTGTTCCCAGACCTTGCCCCCATCCTGCGCACTTCTATTCACAGGTTGGTCGAAATCCTGTCGACGCCAAAGATTGAATAGGGTTGGCGAGTCGTTGACTCCTCGCGCCGACGTGCGACCAGTGGAGTTTCCTTCAACAAAACCCAGCACCGTAGCACCGTCGACCAACGCACGTCCTGCTGCAGAATCCAGTTCTACGGTCGAAGGTCCACCTTTGGCAGCAGCAGTGACACTCGCGTAGTATGTGTCGTACGCACCCTTGTGGGATATTTCGAGCCACAGTACTTCGCCATTGGTAGCACGCATCGCGCCACCGGCGCCTGCCAGGTGACAGGCAACATGCCAAGCACCGTAGTCAAAGTCCCCGGGATCCCCGGGGCCTAGATAATAGCCCTGAATGAGTGTACGATCTAACCAGAGGCGCCGGAGTCTCTCTACATTGCCTGCATTGTTGATAAGGTCGCCATTTGGATTCACTTCAAACTGGTATGAGCCTCGCTTCATAGGAACTCCAAATTCATCGAGAGATATCCCGAACTTGTCAGGCCAGCCTAGTGGCTTGCACTCTCATTTGTTCTCACTCGTTGCAAAGTTCACTTGAGCACTTTTTTTATCTTTCTTCAAGTCCCAGAGGAGCCAGTCGTCATTCACAACGAAGCCCTGCTGACCACGGCTCCACTTTTTCGGGAGCTCAGAATTGATCGCCATAAGAAAACGCAAGAGTGGCTTTTGTGGTGTATGGGCTTTCTCCCCATCATCGAGACGAATGGACGCGTGACGTGAAGGCTAAAGAACTTCGCGTAGCCGATTGCTTATTTGCATGTCACGTCCGGCAACAGCTGCATCGGTGCGCGCTTGTCGTCGTCGTTAGGTGCGTGTATTGGCGTGACACCGCGGCGCTCTCATGCCCCACGATTTCGCGCGCGATAAAGTCTGACGCGCCCGCTGCTTTCAGCATCGTGACAGCACTATGGCGCAAACAACGGAACGAAATTTCGCTCGCTTCATGTGCTTGGTCTCGTCCTTTGCCAGTACTTTTGTGTCCGCGGGGTCGCGGCTCGACGAGTCCCGCAGCAACGAGGGTGTCGCGGAACTGATTCGACAACGAGGCTGTGCGCTTCGCGCTCGCTGCGCGCGGGAAAATGGAAGCGTTCGGATTGTCGCTTGCTTCATGCTACCATTTTGCTACCGATTTTGAAATGCATGAAAGTACACGTTTGTACAGCATTCGCTTGGGAAACAAGCATTTGCACCGTTAGCTCAATTGGCAGAGCAAGTGACTCTTAATCACTGGGTTGCAGGTTCGATTCCTGCACGGTGCACTCTCTTTCGATTAATCGACGTACTTTTGCGCAATTGGCATCTTACGGCCTATCCCAAAAGCGCGGCTTGTTACCTTTAGTCCGGGCGCGGCTTGTTCTCGCTTGTATTCGTTAAGGTCGACTCGCCGTTGCACCCAGCGCACGGTTTTCTCATCGAATCCTCGCGCAATGATGTCGCGCGCACTCAGGTTTTCTTCTACGTAAAGCTGCAGGATCTGATCGAGAATGTCATACGGTGGTAATGTGTCCTGATCTTTCTGATTTGGTTTCAACTCCGCGCTGGGCGGTTTTTCGATTGTCGATTTTGGAATGATCTCGCGCTTTCGGTTAATCCAGCGCGCCAGATCGTAAATCATTGTCTTGGGAACATCACTGATTACAGCCAAGCCGCCGGCCATATCGCCATAGAGCGTGCAATACCCGACTGCTAGCTCGCTTTTGTTTCCGCTGCTCAGCAACAGATGACCAAACTTGTTTGAAAGTGCCATTAAGGTCATGGCACGCAGGCGCGGCTGCATATTTTCCTCTGTTTCGTTTTCGAGCAGCCCTTTGAAAATCTCTTTGAACTGTCCTTTGAAATCTCGAAACACATCGGTGATCGGAATCTCGAGAAATTTGATTCCAAGGTTGTCGGCGAGCGCGCACGCGTCATCGACGCTGCCACGGGACGAATAGGGGCTCGGCATGGAAACACCAGTCACATTCTCAGCGCCGAGCGCTTCCACCGCGATGACGGCAGTGACCGCGGAATCGACTCCGCCACTCAGGCCGACCACCGCAGAATGGAAGTTACACTTGCGAAAATAATCGCGAACTCCCAACGA
>DASTMV010000133.1:0-4953 GCA_035713885.1 Candidatus Udaeobacter sp.
CTTATCGTAAACGGCTTTGCTCTTGAACTTCTTTCCGTCTGCTCCGGTTCCGCTGATATTGACGGTGCGCGATTTCCCATCTTTGGCGACTTCAATACGACCGGACCAAACCACTTTGCCATCCTTCCATGTCGTGATGTCGTTAGTCCGATCGTCCACCATTTTGTAGGCAACCGAGTTGTAGGGCAGGTTGCCTTTCACCGGATACCCTTTTCCATCGAACTTCCCGACCCACACGCTGTGCGTCGGTTTGCCATCTTTGTCGACCCCGTCCACCGTCACCGTGATCTTGTCTTTTTTCTCGGCGTAAACAACCGTCGTGTTCTTGCCCATTCCCGCCGGGATTTTTGATTTCCCTTCATTGAGCTTCCACGTGCCGATGTGTGCATTTGCCCCGAAACAGGCTGCTGTCGCCATTACCAACAGAGCCATTGCCGCAACTGCGATTCGAGTTTTCATCATGACGGCGATTCCGTCAGAAGTACGGTTGGCCGTCAATAGCAATTCGATCTCCTGGACAATCTGCGGCTGCCAGCGTCCGGCAGGGTTGTTGGCGAAAGACTATGTCGGTTGGAGGAGACCGGCCTGGCAAAACATCGCGATTGCATCCACCTGATTCATGCACCGCGATTGTTTCATGGAGGGAACGTCACTCAGCTAACAGACAAGGCACGGGCCGAGCGCGCTGAGGCCTCCCGCGCGTCTTTACCCGGTGGAGAAGACTATTATGAAAACAAGAACATCGAATCACACGATCAGCCTGATCGTTGCGGTCGGGAGCGCAGTGTTGTTATTTTTGCCGGGCATCCAGGCGGTGAGCCCGCCGCCCGACGGTGGTTATGCCGGCAATAATACAGCGGAGGGGACACAGGCCTTCTTTAGTTTGACCAGCGGGGTAGACAATGCTGGTCTCGGTTTTCAAGTGCTCTATCACAACACCACCGGCAATTACAACACGGCGGAGGGATTTCGCGCTCTGTTCAGTAACACCAACGGTGCGGAGAACACGGCCCAGGGATTTCGCGCCCTGTTTAGCAACACCAGCGGCGACCGTAACACGGCCAACGGGTTAAATGCGCTAACCAGTAATACGACCGGCAACTCTAACACGGCGGTGGGTGATAGCGCACTCTTTAGTAACGCCGGAGGCGCTCAGAATACGGCGAGCGGTGATTCCGCGCTCTTTGCCAATACCGAAGGCAGCTTCAACACGGCAACGGGCGTTAATGCGCTCGCGCATGACAACACCGGCGGCAATAACACGGCAAACGGTCACGCAGCACTTTTCAGCAATACCAGCGGCAGTAACAACGTTGCCATTGGACGTCTGGCCGGCAGCAATCTCACCACCGGTGATAATAACATCGATATCGGTTACAACGTTAACGGCGGGGCAGGCGAGGCCAATACCATCCGTATCGGCAACACGGATATTACCGACACCTTTATCAGGGGAATCAGTGGAGCCACAGCCGCGGGTGGTGCCGCGGTGTTTGTAGCCTCGAATGGCCACCTGGGCACCACTACTTCCTCGGCGCGGTTCAAGGATGAGATCAAGCCAATGGGCAATGCCAGCGAAGCCATTTTGGCGCTTAGACCGGTGAGCTTCCATTACAAGAAGGAGATCGATCCGCAAGGTATCCCAGAGTTCGGACTCATTGCTGAGGAGGTAGAGAAAGTAAATCCCGCTTTGGTTATTCATGATCCGGAAGGCAGGCCGTACACAGTACGCTACGAGCAGGTCAACGCGATGTTGCTCAACGAATTTCTCAAGCAACATCGCAAAGTCCAGGAACAGGAAGTGAGAATCGCGCGTCAGGAGCAGGAGTTAACGTCAGCCATCTCACAACAGCGACGGGAAATCGATCTGCTTACAGCGCGTCTTAAAGAGCAGGATTCACAAATCCAAAAGATGAGTGCCCAGCTTGGAACAAGCAAACCTGTGCGTCGCGTGGCAGTAAACAATTGATAAGCTAGCGGAGCTAACTTAGTCGACGCGCAGGTGCATGCGCGCCCGACAGCGACATAGTCAAGCGGCGTTTCCCTTATCCGCTTCCCGAGGACAGAACAACACCAGTAATGATGCAATGACAAAGCACGCGATCATGAAGACAAATCCGGTGTCGAATGAGCCGGTGCGCTGACTCAGGTTTCCGATAATTTTAGGACCGACGAATCCGCCAATGCTGGCGGTGCAGTTAATGAATCCTACTGCTGCGGCCGCGGCTGAACTGCTCAGAAACGCGGAAGGCAATGCCCAAAACGACGGCAGATAGGCGACGGTGCCGAAGCCGGCGAGCGCAAAAACCGCGATGAGCAGTGCGTTCGAATGCGGAATGAGGAACCAGACCGCGAATGCGAGCGCGGCCGTCAGTTGAGGGATGGCAAAATGCCAGCGGCGTTCACCGGTGCGATCGGAGCTCCAACCAAGTAGCAGCATCCCAACCAGGCCCGCGAGAAATGGGATCGCGCCAATCCAGCCAATCAATTGAACGCTTTTCCAGCCAGTGAAGCGCTGGAGCATCGTCGGAAACCAAAACCAGAATGCGTAGCCACCGGTGTAGGTAAAGAAAAGACCTGCAGTAAGGATTAAGACCGGTGGATGCCGCAACGCCTGCCAGATCGTCATGTGTTCGGCGTGTGCTTTCGCACTACGCTCTTCATCGAGGCGAGCGGTGATCCAATCGCGCTCGTTAGGCTGCAACCATCGCGCCTCGTCAGGCCAATCCGGCAAGACAAAGAGAGTTATGACTCCAAGAATAATGGCCGGCACGCCTTCCAACAGGAACAACCAGCGCCATCCGGCAATACCTAACCAGTGCACGCCAAGGATACTTCCCGCAATAGGCCCACCAATCATGAATCCAATCGGAATCGCGGCCATGAACCGTGCGATCGCTTTGGCGCGATCCTGTGTAATGAACCAGTGGGAAAGGTAAACGATCACACCAGGGAAAAATCCGGCTTCGGCTGCGCCTAACAAAAAGCGCGCACCGTAAAGTTGTGGCGCGGTGCGGACAAGGCCGGTCAACGTCGTTAGGCAACCCCAAGTAATCAAGGTCAGCGCCAGCAACCACTTCGCGCTCCAGCGTTCCACGAGTAGCGCGCCCGGAATTTGCAGCGCAAAATATCCGATAAAGAAGATTCCACTCGCCGTTCCAAAAATTGAATCAGTGAGCCCCAGGTCGCCTTTCATCCCGAGCGTGGCATAGGCGATGTTGGTCCGATCGATATAGTTCGCGATGTAGAGGAGAAAGAGAAACGGGAGGAGCCGCCATGCGATGCGCGTGCGCGCAGATTGCCCGGTGTCTAATTGCGATGAAGCCATTCGTAATGTGGGAGGGGCCTCAACGCCCCGACCGCGCCGAGCATAACTCGCCGTACAACCCTCACAATTTGAAAAGTCACGCACGACTCGCGAGTGAGAATTTCTGGGAAGCGCTCGCGCCTCGCGTGCTCATTTCGGCGCCTCCGCGAAATGCCTATGGAAAGTTCGCGATGGGCGCTATCACCAGCACGCGGACGCTTGCGCTCCCCTACAGATCTGCAGCGACATTTTTGTTCGCAGGTTCAGGATGGCGCGCTACGATCCGTTTGCCATGAAATTACCCAACTGCATTCTGATAATCCTCGCGGCTTTAATCGCGTCATCGCTCGCTGCCGCGTCAGAAAATTGGACCGGCGAATACGCTGACAAGAAATTCATGGGCGGTCAGGCTGTGTTTCAGTTGAGCCTTACCCAGGAAGGAAGCCAGTCCGTCAAGATTGGGTTCGACGCGGTTTACAACAACGGGCGTGATTGCGCGCCGGAAGCGGAAGGCATCGGAAAAATCGCCGGCAAAGGAATCTTGAAGTTCACGTTCCAGGACAATCATCACAATTCCGGCAGCGGAACGATCATGCGAGCGGGTAACGATGTAATTGTTTCGTTGAAAACAACGCGCGTTGGCGACCCGAAATGTGTTGTCTTCTACCGCGACAACATTCGTCTTAAGCCTAGCGGCAAGAAAACCTAATTGGAAGTCAGGCTTTCAGCCTGACTCGCCCGACAAGCTTCCAGCTTGTCATTTGTTGATTTGGACAGGCTGGAGCCCGTCCGGCCAAGTCAGCCAGGATGGCTAACCTCCAAAAATCCTACACCATCGGCCGAAACCGCCCGACAATTTCCTGCAGCCGACCGCTGATTTGGCCTAACGAGCAGACTTCGACCGCCTCCAACAACGCAGGGAACGTGTTGTCTCCGCTGTCCACGACGGTAGCGAGTTTGTTGAGCGCTTTCTCAGCTTTGTGCACGTTCTTCTTCTTGAACTGCTTCAGCCGATTGACCTGCAACTGTTGTTTCGCGCGCGGGGTGCGCACGAGCTCGATCTCCGGCTGCTCTTCGTCGGCATCGCGATAACGCGTCAAGCCAACAATCGGCCGCGTGCCGTTGTAGATTTGTTGTTCGTAACGATGCGCCGCATTTTGAATCTGGCTCCGTTGATAACGATTCTCCACCGCCCCCATCACTCCGCCTAACGACTCGATCTCGCGGAACTCATCAAGGATCGCCTTTTCGACCGAGCGTTCGACCGCTTTCATGCCGGGCGATCCGCTCAACATGTTCATTGTGTGCTTAAAGATTCCCGATTCTTCGAGCAGGATCGCCTGGCCGTGCGCAGCGAGCCGAATCCATTCCTCACTCGGCGTCGTGAACGGTTCGTCCGCGCTGTTCGAATGACACGAGTTCGTGCCGTTCATGTAAGCAAGCATCAACTCGGCGGCGGTTCTCGTTAGGTTGTTTTTAAACTCCGCGGCTATAAGCGAACGCCCACTCGTCTGCGTATGCAGCTTGAACATTTGTCCGCGCGGACTTGCGCCAAACACATCGCGCATGCCGATGGCCCAGATTTTTCGCGAAACGCGAGAAAGGGCGATGTATTCCACGTCCAGACCGCAATCGAGAAAAAACGA
>DASTMV010000134.1:0-15720 GCA_035713885.1 Candidatus Udaeobacter sp.
TCGCTCCTGGTGGCATTGCTCTGGAGCGCTTGATTGCCAATGGCCGTGTTGTTGCTTCCGGTGGTGTTGGCACTGAGCGCTTCCCAACCAAACGCCGTGTTGGAGCCGCCGGTGGTATTGTTCATCAGCGCAAAGTAACCACTCCCGGTGTTAGCCGAGCCGGTGTCGTTAAACAGAAGTGTATCGGTTCCAATACCGGTGTTTTGTGTGCCGCTGGTGTTGAGTAAAAGCGCTGCCGTGCCCACTGCGGTATTGGAATCTGCAGTGTTAAGGACCAGCGCCCCGGCGCCCACAGCGGTGTTGAAACTTCCAGTGGTATCTACAAAGAGCGACTGCCACCCAAGCGCGGTATTTCCAGCTCCGGTGCTCAGAGAACCAAGCGCATTGCAGCCTTCTGCTGTCGTGTAGTTGGGATAGCATGGATCAGGTGTAGGAGATGGCGTAGGTGTTCGTATAGGCGTGGATGTCGGTGTGGGCGATGGAGCCGCATTCACCACATTGACGCTGGCCACCATGCCACAGCATCCACCATGTGGAACGCAGTAATACGGAAAAGTCCCAGTACTATTAAAGGTATGACTGAAGCTAGCGCCTTGGGTCAGAATTCCGGAATCCCAAATTCCGTTTGGCGCTCCGGGGATACCTGAAGTGCTGCTGTGAAAACTTGCACCCCAGGTCCATCGCACCGTGTCCCCAGGGTGAATAGTCACGGACGAAGGTGAAAAAACCAGACTGCCGCCTGGTGCGACAGTTACCGTCACGGTCGTTGCATTCAGCCCCTTGGGATTGGCGAAAAGGCAACCGGTCGCCGCCATGAATATGAGGAGGCGGGAAGAAGAGGCCCTCATAAACTTACTGATTAATTTATTACTCGTTGACATCGGCTGGTGAAATTGCGTCCATTACGACGACACGCAATGCTGCAAAGGTAACGCGACTGTTACCTGGCTGTTACCTAGATGCAGCGGTCAGCAGTGGCTGAGCCCCGGATATTGCCGTTACAAACGCTACGGACTTTCTGACCAAATCAATCTCGTCGCGAACGTGCAGCGCGGCGACCGACGGTCTTTACTTCAGGAGCGCGAATGGTGTATCCGACGTGGCGGACGGTATGTATCAGAGGGGGATCGCCGAGTTTCTTTCGCAGGCGACCAACGAACACTTCTACCAACTTTGTGTCGTATTCGTGTGCGTGTTCCCACACGCGCTCGCATAGCTCGGTGCGGGTGAAAACGCGGCCAGGCTCGCGCATCAGCACCTTCAACAACATCAGCTCGCGTGGGGAAAGCTCAAGCCGAGCGGTCCCGCGATGAACGTCGTGCGTTGCGAGATCGAATGTCAGATCACCTACGCGCAACGAGATGACGGGTTCTTCCGGATAACGACGACCAAGCGCGCGAACGCGCGCCATCAACTCACGTATGGCAAACGGTTTTGGTAAGTAATCATCGGCCCCGAGTTGCAAGCCAGCGACCCGATCTTCGACAGTGCTGCGTGCGGTTAGTAATAGCACTCGGTTGACAAGATGTTGTGCGCGTAAGCGTCGTAACAGCTCGAACCCGTCGATTCCCGGGAGGCCCACGTCGAGCACGATGAGATCGAACGGGCCCTTGCTCATTTCGTCCAAGGCGGCTTCGCCACTATGAACTGCCTTCGTATCATGACCGTCCTCAGTCAACGTGGCAACAATCTGCCGCGCCACGGGCAATTCATCTTCGACAATTAGGATTCGCACAGGCTTGTAGAGGTTAAATGGTTAAAAACGGACAGTAAGTTGGGTGGCCAGTAAGTGATTGTCCTGATTAGGTGCAGTGGTTTCATGTTGGAAACTATATTGCAATTTCAATTGCACATGGGTTGTGAAACGGTAGGTCGCTGCGACATCAATTCTCGCGAGGTCTGGACTCCAACGCTCTGTGGCGTTGAAGCCATTATCGATCTTGTCGAAGAGTTGCTGGTTCCAGCGAACTGCGCCAAATAACTGCGGCGTGAACTTGTATTTGGCTTCGACGTAATAGGCGAATGTATCAGCGTTTCCAACAGTCGGCACTTGAAACCGTGCTTCGTACAGTTCAGCCCAGATTTGCAGATGGTGCCAGGCGAAGCTGGCGTCCTGTCCAATGACGAACTCTCGATAGTCTCCAATGTCGCGCCCTGGAGGCAGCGTCGATTCGGCTTCACGCCGAAAATATGGCCCCTCGCTTGCCGAAAAGCCGAGGTTCCAAGCTTCGTTAGGCCGGAAACCCACGCGACCGCTGAAAGTCGGATTGTCAAAGCCATTCTCGGTAATATACCAGGATTCGGGACGCGACGAGAGCGATGCATTCTTCATTTCGACGGCATAGTCAAAGAGACCGAGCTGACCGGAGGCAGAAATGCCGCTGGCATAACTTGGTCCCCAGATCACCGGGTTAAATGTGTACTTTGCGTAGTAGTAAGGCGCGTAGATGAAGAACAGTGGCGATAACGGCGCATATTTGTCCTGAATGGCGGTCACATTTTCGTACACTAGTGGAGCGTTGATGAACGGGTTGTCCCACGATAAGTGTCGCGGCACCCAATTGCCGACGACGGTTGCAAATTTGCCGAGTTGGAAGGTAAATCGGCCGTCCTGCCATGGTGTAATCCGAAGTGCGTACTCGTCCAGGCGAACGTCCGCTCCGTGATCCGTCGGATCGAACCCGCGATCAAGGCGTGCTTGCGAGAAGAAATAAACCTGCGACCCCAATTGTGCGTCCAGAAACAGCGTGAGACGCGGATTGAATAGGTTGTCGATTTTTGAGTCGATGAGACCAGGCGCCGGTTGTTGGAAATTGTAGAATTCCAGATCGAGCGTACCACTCAGGCGTGCGCGAAGATCATCTTGAAAAGCCGAAAGCGTGAGCGTGTTGTCCAACCGGTCGAGGGCCTCGTCAATGTCGAAAGCGCATGCCGTGCACGCAAAAATGCACAAGCTAAAGATATGCGCCTTCATGCGGTTGCATTAGCGCCGTTCACGGCGGAAAAGCAGACTTCAAATTCGGTCCAGTCGTTTTCCGAACGCACGAGGCGCAAATCGCCGCCATGCAGCCGGGCCAGCTCGCGCGCCAGATTGAGACCGATTCCGTGGCCCGAAACGGCCGAAGGCGTCGAGTTGTGATGGAACCGCTCAAAAATGTTTTCACCCGGCGGAATTGTGCGGCCCGTGTTTCCGATTTTTAGCATGACGCCAGCGCCGTTGCCCTGCGCGCTGACCCGAATGCGTCCGCCGGCACGATTGTATTTTCGAGCATTCTCCAAAAGATTTTGCACGATCAGGGATGTGTAACGTTTCTCGCCGGCGACAAAGAGGCCGGCCGGAAATTCCTTTTCAATCTTTACATCGGGCGAATCAGGCAACGCGCCAAGATCATCCAGCCACTGCTCAACGAGTTGACTAAGATTGACCGGCATTGATGCGATTTGAAGGTGGCCGGCATCCATGCGTGACAATAAAAGCAAATCGTCAATGACACCGGTCAGCCGGTGCGTTTGATGAAGAAGGCCAGACAGCTGTTCGTAAATCTCCGACTTAAAGTCTTCGCGTTCCAGGAGTGATTCCAGACCGATCCGAAGAACCGTAACAGGGCTTTTCAACTGGTGCGAGGCGTCGGCTGAATATCTTGTGGACCGTTCCAGTTCCTGCGCTGTGGACGCCAGCGCGGCCTCAGCGCGTTCGCGTTCTGCGCGATTTTCTTCGGAGTCCAGCGCCAGTTTTTTCACCGGGGCGGACATCCTGAGGGCCACGACGTGACTTGCGACGAAACCGCCTAACAAAAGAAGCGCGCCGGCGGCGCCTATTTGCCAGCGCAACCGATTCAACTGCGCCGCCCATGAAGTGAGTGGATAGACGCAAATTTCGTACGCCGGTGGAAACACCGAGCCTGGATTGAGCAGCTTGTAAAACAAAAGCTGAGGCGCGCCTGTAATATCAACCTGAAAGTAGTTTTGCTCCGAGGCAGAATTGGCTAACGCAGTTGTAATTTTCTCGTTTAGGGAAGTCTTCGCTGCGGCTGAGAGCGCCGGCAGATGGAGGCGGCCGTCCACCCAAATGCCGCTTTGCATTCCTGTGTATTTATCCTCGAGCTCGAGTGGCTTAAATCCAATCACGAGCGCAGAGACCAATGCGCCAGTATCCGTCGAAAAGATCGGAACTGCTATGACTTCATGAACGTCTCCAGCGGATTGGACGTACCCGATTTGCTGTCTCTTCGGTAACGTTTTCAGGGAGAGTTCAGCTTCAGCATTGGCATCCAGTTGTCCCACTTCAGAACCATTCGGCGGCTTGATCACAGCGCCTGAAGCATCAAGAAAGCGATAAAATCTGGCGTCCAGAGATCGTGCTGCTTTCTCCGGAGGCGTTTGGTTGTCTTCCATCAGGTCGCGCAGTTCATCCTCCGCGCTGGGATACAGCAGATCGATCGCATCATCCTCAATCGCGGCGTGAATGCGCGGTTTGGAGGCGAGTGCGTTACAGCGGTCCGCCAGCGCGGCATGTCGCAGTTTCTCGAGGTTGTGCAACGAAGAAAGCTCGGTCTGAAAGGTTTGTTGTAGGTTCTGCTCCGCGTCGGCTGTCACTCTGCGCTGCGCGAGATAAAATCCCAAGGCAGTCAGCGTCGCTACGATGACCATGATCGCCGTGAACAATCGGATGCGAAAACCCGCGGCCTCTTTGTTTCTCGGTTCGCTCCTGCCGTTCATGGGAAATCGACCTTCAGTGTTTGGCCATCTTTCACGTCCACCGGCTTTTCACGCGTCGTTCTGCTGTCAATCCATGCCTTCAGCACGTAGCGACCTGCCGGAATTTTATCTAATCGAAAATGGCCGGCCGTGTCCGTCATCACAAAGTACGGCGTGTTCAATACCAGGATCAATCCACGCATATGCTCGTGAATGTCGCACCGGAGGGTCACCAGACCGGGTCGATCGAAAACGACGGATGGGATCGGCCGTTCCTCGGGACGATAACGGCCAAGATCAAATCGCTTGGTTGGCGAATAAGAAAAGATGTTGTGATATGTGTCATCCAGATTTGGAAACTGCACCCTCGTTCCTGCTTCAATCGGCAAGAGTGCCGGAATGAACGTCAGATTTTTTTGCGTCACCTCTTTCATTGGTAGCGAGGCTGGTCGTGGGAAATTGCCGTCGAGATAGACCACTGCCAATGGCGGTTGGATGGAGAGAACTCCGCCTTTTGTCACAATTTCGTAACGTTTAGCCTGAACCGGCGCCGCATGCGATTTCGGGAGCTCAACAAGTCCCTCAACGGTTGCCCCCGCAAGGAGCGAAGCCGGAATCGCAAACAAAATCGCGTTTAGCCACAGCAATCCCACTCGGCGCATCTTCTTGCCAGTCTAACAGGAGTTTGGTTCAACGAAAGCGCTGGAATAATCGAAGCTGACTTGCATCCAACTCAGTGCATCTACTTTTCAGCGCGCCGGTGCTGCCTCAGGATCGCGGAATCTTCGTCAAAACAGCTCGCAGCTAAAAGCTGATTGCATTTTGTCTGGGCTGGAATCACCGATCAATTCCTGAACTCCTATCCACCGTCGTTCCTATAGGTAATTCTCTGACGGAATGCTCAGGTTGACATCGCAGCCGTTGGATCCGCTAAATACGCGTTCAGCTAAGTACTTTTATGAAAATTCTCGCGGGGGTGATCAGACGCCAATTGCAGCTGGAGACAAACGATTTTGGACACTGCGCTATCTACGAGCAGGACTTGCAGCGTATATGGCCTATAACTGAAGAAAATCGAAAGGCAAAGATCGCGGACTTTGCGGAGAAACACGGATTTCGATTGATCTATTATAAGCAGGGGCTCTGCGCGATTTTTGTAGAAGACTCTGCTGTAAAGAGTCGAGAAACTCGCGGCGGTGCCAGGGCGGCTAAATAACATTTGCTATTCCGATTGCAACGGAGCATCGCCGACTGTTGGGAGGCTTTGTCTTTCTCGCAATCGTACTTCCTAGTAGTAGATGGTTCGCAATAGCTCAGGGTTGTTAGACAAGAATAAGTCCTCGCATCCGAACCTGTTCGAAGTCGCAAATAGTATCCCGCATGCCCAACCGCAATGCGCATCAGACGCAAGACGTGGTTACGGAGTGAAAAGCTCGGCGCTACCTAATCCATCGCCGGTTTCGTCGTAGCCTCCAGCCACCATAACTCTCCCATTAAGCAAGGTGGCTGTTGCATGTTGCTCTCGGCCGGTAATGAGTTGGCCTGTCGTGGTCCAGGCAGACGTAGCTGCATCAAAAATTTCCGCCGAGGCGAGCGTACCAACGCCTTGATAATCCTCTCCACCTGTGACAAGCACACGTCCATCGGGCAAAAGAGCCGCGGTATGTCTCGCGCGAGGATCGTGCAGCTTGCCGGCGAGCGTCCACGTGCCGGTGGCAGGATCCCAAAGCTCCGCGGTGTCGATCGAGTTATTGAGATAATTCTGACCGCCCACGACCAAAACCCGGCCGTCTGCGAGGAGAGTGGCCGTCTGAAGGAGACGGGCGTCGTGGAGCTGCCCAGTATAAGTCCACGTCCGAGTTAACGGATCGAATAGTTCGCAGGAGGTCTGAGGACCGGAGACGCCCCCGCCTGCGGTGACCAGCACGCGGCCGTCGAGAAGAGTTGTGGCCGTGCCCCACCAGTGTGGGTCATTCATATCGCTGGCCATTGTCCACTGGCCAGTTGCGGGATCATAGGTCTCGTTCTTAGCCAAAGTGCCGTACCCGTCCTTATAGCCACCTGTCACGAGCACCTTGCCATCTTGCAGCAAGGTCGCCATATGCTCTTCGCGGCCGACATGAAGACGGCCTGTGTTCGTCCACCTTCCCCGCCTCGGATCGTAGATTTCGACGCTCGTCATGCTCACTTCGCCATCGTAACCACCGGCGACAAGCACACGCCCATCCAGGAGGAGGGTCGCGGTGTGACTCAAACGAGCGTTCTTCAAACTGCCCGTAGGCGTCCACCTTCTGCTGGCAGGATCGTAAAGCTCGGCAGAATTGAGGTAGAAGTCTTCATACGTGTAACCGGCGGCCGCCAATACTTCCCCATTTAAGAGCGTCGTTAGGGTAAACCACCAACGCTCATCATGCATTGAACCGCCGGTCCTCCAGCCGTTCCTCCCGGGAACACCAAAGTCGTGTCCCATGCTCCAAGAGGAGAGAATGGTCACTATCAGGAGCGGCAGCAGAATTCGCGGATAACTTCTTGAACGGCGATCTTGCAGAAGACTTTTCATAAGAGTACCCGAGTCAACGCATCCGCGAGTACGTTTGGATGGCTGCTTTTTACTAGCACCACATCCGGGTATTCGTATCTTTGTGACGGTATTCTTGGATTTTTCTCGCATTTCAAGGCGACGTTCGTTCCATCGAAACCGAACCTGACCTTCAGTCCAGTAAGTATTCAGGGCATAACGACATCCGTGAGGCCGACAATGATCTATCCCCGACGTTTACCCTGAATATGCTTCAAGTCGCAGAAGCAAGGGTCAGAGTTACCACCTAGGCCCTACCTTAACGAGGCAGCTTTGGCTTAGTCGCTGCCATCGCTGGTAACGTAAAAAAGATTGTGGCGACTAAACTCCAGAAAATCCCAATCGCGCAGGCGATGCCAAGCCCGGTCAGGGCAGGATTTCGTGCAAGAGCAAGCGAACCGAAACCGCTGATAGCAGTCAAGCCCGCGAGGAACACAGGCTTGATCACGCCAGCTACGTCGTGCTCGATGTTGCGGGACTTTTGCCAGACGAGCACGACGTAGATTCCATAGTCCACTCCGATCGCCAGCACGAGACGAAACGAGAGCACATTAAGTAAATTCAGATGAACCTGGAGCAGCTTCATCGTAGCGATCATCGCTCCTATACTGAACAGGAGTGTAATCACCTGGATCAGCCATAGGCGGAGGTTACGATACAAAATAGCGAGCAGCGACAGGTCAAAAACAGCCATTAGAGCGCTGATCAGGAGAAGTTGATGGCGTGACCAGGGCTGAAGATCGGCGAGCACATAGGTCCAGCCTGAGAGAATCATAGGGACACCTGCCACTGGCAGCTCGCGTCCCAGGGCTTTGCTTTGCTGGTGCGTTGTGAGCACTCGATTGGTTGTGACAAATCCAGTCGTCAATAACGGATTTCGCCCGAAGTAGCGATCGATCAAAAACCACCAGCTGGATGATTGCGGCAACTGCGTCCGCCAATTCGGCAATGGCATGGTGGAATCGGAGATCCGGTGTAAGTGGTCCAGCAACTTGAACGCTGGCACAAACGCTTCCACGCTGAACCCTTCGGTTTCGAGAGTTTGGCTTAACGTTTCATGCGTCAGCTGGAAATTAATTTCGCGTAAATGTTTGCGGTTTCGTTCCATCCAGATCGGTGAAGGACAAAGCGCCGTCGGCGTGGAAAATCCCTTGACCTTGCCGGCTGCCTGCAGATCACGCCAATGGGCGGAAATTTTTTGCCAGTAGTCATGCAGCTGCTGCGAATCAGTCCCGCGGACAATCGTGAGCACCGGTTCCCAGCGAACCGGCATCTCTTGCATGATTGTATCAAGAGCCTGACTTGCGCGGATGTTTTTAGGTTGCAATGATCGCGTGTTAGCTTCGAACTGAAGGGGGGGAATCGGCGAGACTCCGATGACGGTGAGCAGCAGCAAAACTGCCCCCGAACAAATCAGTATGGGCGCTGGTCGGGCAATCGTCCATCGCACATATCTTCGCACAACGTGGAAGAGCCAATCATAGGCTACGGCAACTTGCTGTTCCCGAACGAACAAGAACAAAATCGAGCACATGAACAGGCCGGCCACGAAGATGCCGATGGCAATCAGCACGCCGAGTTGGGAGAAGGTCATTGCACCACTCAGCACCAGCGCGAGAAAGCCTGCTGCAGTTGTGAGTGCACCAAAGAACACCGCGCGTCCGAGTTTTGCTATGGATGTGGCAATGGCTTGCTGATGCTCCTCTCCATCCGCGCGCGCCTGGTGGTAGCGTCCGATCGTGAGAATCGCGAAATCGACGCCGAGCCCCACCAGGATGGCGCAAAACCCCACACTGATCATACTTAGTCGTCCGAAAAAAAGCTGGCCGGCAGTCAGCGCTACCAGGCAAGAGAGCAGAAGGCAAAACGCCATGCCTACCAGGGGTAACCAGCGACGAAATCCTGCGAAGAAAATCGCGCCTACGAGTACCACCGAGCCAAGTAATGTCGCTACAACATCGTAGCGCATACTCAACGAAATTTCCGATACAAAGGCTGACCGCCCGGTAACAAACATTTGCAAAGGCCCAGTGCCATCCCAACCTTCACCTGCAGTTTTGCGAAAATCGTTCACTCGTCGCATCAAACGCTGGCATTCAAAGGCGCTAATGGATTCCTGGTTCGTTACTACCAGAAAGATTCGCATGGTCCGATCTGGCGAAGTAAGTGGTTGCTCCTGTTCAAAAGCCGTGCCTTCGGCAAACGGTTTAAGCGCCAGCGCGATCAAACCGAGCGGATCGAACGAAAGTTCGAACTCGGGCCGGGGCGAGCCAGCCTCGATTTCCTGCCGCAAGCGGTGGAGGCGATCGCGAATCTTGTCCGGTTGTAAGAGCGACATCGCCTGATCAAACGAGCTGGGCTCCAGGTTCAGGAGCAGGGGGACGGCGATTGACTGCAGGTCGCGAATACCTTCAGGCGTGGCCATCGGCGAACCCGCGAGCACGCGCTCAGCCCACGCTTCCCCGCGCAGGCGCTCCGCAAATATCGGCGCGAATTCCTCGAGCTTATCGACGTCGTGCGGATCACACACCAGCGCAAACGTGAGTTCTCGCGTTTGCTCAAAATCATGATCATAGATTTTCAGGCCTTGAACCGAAGAAAATTTCCCTGGTAGAACGTTGAAGATTTCTGAATCCAGTTGCAATGAGGTCCCGAGAATCGCGAAGCATGTGAATGCCAACGCTGCAACACCGCCCCAAACGAAAACACGATGCTGCGTAACACTTCGGGTGATGAAACTACTGACGCGCATGAGCAGCGCTAAGTGTTCTGCAATCGCGTCGGCTTTACAATGATTGGCTGCTTTTCGCCACTTTTCTCATCCAAGCGGTTGAAAGCCGCATACTCTCAAGCCGTCGTCGTGATCGGCGGGACGGACAGTGAATTAGAAGCGGAATAAAAACGTTTCGTCGCCCAAAGCGTATCGGACGATTCTTTTATCTGAGGCGTCAAGGAATTGATCCCGCAATGCGAGCCAGCCGCGAAGCTGAGCCGGTGCCTGCGCGATGGGACCAGACCAATGCTGCCCACTAAAATTCGCGTCGAATTCGGCAAAGGTCGAATCCTGACGAAGTGAGAATAATGTGATCCCAGGGCCTTTGGAGAAAGTAAGTTCAAAATCGCCCGATTTTGAGAAGCGCACGATAGCGTCCCCGATTAATGTCGTCTTCGTCGTTCGGTACATGAGCTGGCCCGTCTTGGTCTGCCATCCGCCTGGCGGTTGAGAAAATTGATGGTGTGAGACCGTTGCGCAGCTCGTTAGGCAACACGCGGTCACGACGTAAACGAGGTAGGGGCGCTTGCCCGCAATCACCTGATTCAAACTCAGGGATGTGGAGGCGATTTGGTCGATTGTCCCTACCTGTGACTTCATGCTGCCGTGCGTGCGGACGCCATCGTCGCTGGCGTCTCCTTGGGCACGAGAGTCAGCTTTGGGGCGACAGGGTAGTGCCGTTGCAGCCAAACGAGAAAATAAAAGACCCACATCCGCCAGCGAATTGGAAAGCTGTTACCCACATTTCCGCCGAGCACGGCATTTACGGCCGGGACAAGACTGAGCACATTGCGCGGCGCAAGAAAAACTTCGACGAATTCTTTGGTATACCATGCATTAACAAAACGAAGGTAAACATCCATTGCGCGGTTCACCGATCGCTCGTACCGCACGAACAAGCGTTTGCGCTTTCGCGGATAATCGAGCACTTCGTTTAACGCGTCTGCGCATTTTTCGCCGCTGTATACGGCAAGAAAAACGCCACTGCTAAACACCGGATCGATAAAACCTGCCGCATCGCCTGCGAGCAACCAGCGGTCGCCGTGCAAATCTGCGTTCCGATACGAGAAGTCCGCCTCGACGTAAGCTTTTGAGACCCTCCGCGCATTTATCATTCGTTTGGCGATTGTTGGCTGCTCGGCCACGGCCTGCTCTAGAAAATCCTCGGGGCTGAGCTTGGATTTGCGAAAGATTTCGCTGTCGAGAACCACTCCAACGCTGGTTCGGCTGGATGTGAGCGGGATCAGCCAGAACCAGCGGTCAGCCGAACGAATCAGAACAGTCAGCGTTCCGTCGATTCCCTCTGCGCGCCAGATACCGTCGTAATGCGCGAAGACGGATAACTTCTGAAGATGGTCGTAGGTCTTTTTAATGTTGAATTGTCTGCCAAGAACGGACGTCCGCCCGCTGGCGTCCACAAGGTAACGCGCGCGAATTTCGCCGCGCGTAGCGGGCGGATCCCGTTGCGACCCTTCACGGACAGAACTCGCTAACGCTGTGTTATCGGACTGGATTCTTTTGTAGGACAAAGTCACCTCGTCACCTGCGAACATCACGTTTGAAACCACGGTCTGCTCGTGCACTTGTGCGCCGGATTCGGCCGCATGGTCGAGCAGCACCTTGTCGAAATCGGCGCGTGTGACCTGATACGCATGATCAGTTTGCGAGCGATAACCGTCCTTGAAATAAAACCTGGTTCCAGTCTCGGAGCAGGCGCCCATGATCTCGCCCCCATACTTCTTCATGAACCCGGCGCGAAGAAACTTCTCCTGTATCCCCAGCCGGGTAAACGCATTCATACTGAACGGCAACAGCGATTCACCGATATGAAACCGAGGAAATCTTTCGCGTTCGAAGAGAATCACGTGCCGTCCGGCGCGAGCCAGCAATCCCGCAGCAGTGCTGCCAGCCGGCCCGCCTCCGATTATCGCGACATCGTAGATGCGGCTGCTCATCAGGGTGAGCTTAGCAAAATATCGAGGATTGGGTAGGGCGCGGCGCGCTTTGGGGAACCTCCGCGCACCGCCGCGGCAGCCCTGGCAAATTGTGCTAACGTTGCCACGAAAGATGAAGTTGATCGACCGATTTATTAGCCGCGAGCTGATCGTAAATGTCTTGTTCGCGATCGCGGTCCTGAGCCTTGTACTCGTTGTCGGAAACATTTTCCGCAAACTGCTGCCGTTGCTGGTGAACCACGATGTGCCGATGGAATACCTGATCACTTTTATCGCATACGTGTTGCCGTTCTCACTCATTTTCACCATCCCCTGGGGATTACTGACGGCTATTCTGCTCGTGTTCGGACGGCTCTCCGCAGACAATGAATTGATCGCATTGCGTGCCAACGGCGTAAGCGTTACGCGCGTTTCTCTTCCGCTTGCTGCGATCGCGGTTGGCTGCACGGTGATTTGTCTCTGGCTCAACGTGCAGGTTGCGCCCGCTGCGCAGGAAAGATTGCGCAGCACTATTTTCGATCTTGCCACGCGAAATCCGATGGCGCTCTTTGGCAGCGATCAGGTAATTGACCAATTTCCTGGCCGAAGAATCTACGTCGGCAAAAAGGAGGGTAACAAACTCGAGAACATCACGGTATTCGAGATGAACGATAAGGCGCTGCCGGTGAAGGTCACGTACGCGCGAACCGGCATGCTCGAGGCGGATTTGGCGAACAAACAAATTCTGATGCACTTGTATCAGGCGCGTTACCAGGAACGCGATGCCAAGGACCCATTCGACCTTCACAAAATTCGTGACGGCATCAACATGGTGGAAGGCACTCTGCCGATCAGCCTCGAAGACCTTTACGAAAAAGAAAAGAAACGGCCAAGCCGTTCCGCGCTCTCTATCGAACAGTTGCTGGAGCAATTGAAAAGCGAGAACAAACGGGAACGGAGCGCCAGCCGCACGGAAATTAACAAACGTTTTTCATTTCCGTTCGCCTGCATGGCCTTCGCAATCATTGGCGTGCCACTCGGCGTGACAGCGCATCGCCGCGAGACTTCGATTGGCTTCGCCATGGGTTTGATGGTTGCGACTACATATTTTCTTTTTGTGATCATTGGCGACACGTTGCGCGGCAATCCTCACGCGCATCCGGAGTTACTGGTTTGGTTTCCGAATGTTCTCTTTATCGTGTTAGGCATTTTCTTGTTCCGTCGGCTTGCACGGCAATAGGGACTGGGATTATCAGCTGTTGCGAACATCGAAGGTTCAGCGGTTCACGACATCAGCTCTCCTCGCTCATTTGCCGCTGAGCGTGATGATCCTGTAGTCGTCTCTATCGAAATCGATTGAGTTAGGACAAGTTCAGGCTTCTTTCGGCTCGGCCTCGAGCGACAGGGGAGGCACCCTGGCAATTTGGGGAGCGCGACGGCCCAAAGCCGGGATGCGCATACCAACGGCATACCAGAAGTACATGGCGACGCAGCCCAGGACGAGAGCCGACGCGGACGGCCGAACGCTGTGGAGCACGTCAATGGCTCGCAATGTCGGGTCGAGCTTCTTATCGATCAACATCACGTGGACGATCATCGCCATGCTGGCGTCGGAAATGATAAAATGAATGATACTCAAGCGGAGGCTGACACCCAGCGCGACGGCGCTGACGACTGCACCCCACATGAGATAACGCTCGTGCATCTGACCGAGCAGCGCGAACATCAGCAGCCATGGCGTCGCGATTGCAATCAGCACGCGCGGATCGCGACTGCGAAGATGTCGTGCCGCACCACGGCCACACAGTATTAATGCGCCGAGATAAACCAGACGCAGCGCCCATTGAAGCGTCAGATTGAAATGAACAGCTCCCAGATTGGCCGAGAACAAGGAATCCTCTAAAGACCAACCAGCTGCTGCGAGCAGCGAGGGGAGGTTATAGCACGAGCTGATGAAAAGATATGGATAATGCCTGGTGCCGTACAGGAACCCGATTTCAAACCAAGCAAAGCTGCCTCGAGTGAATGCGCCGATTACGAATGTGGCGCACCCTACAATTCCGGCGAACCACGCACCGCGATATGCTAATTTGTATCGCACGAGGAGCAAAAGAGTGACACAAGCAATAGCAGCAATGGCGAGCCAGGCCGCACCAGTGCGCAGAAGCCACGGTGAAACGATCACCGCCCATGTCGCTGTGAACCCGGCGAGCACGCATAGCGCGCTGGCCCATCTTTTTTGCCACAGCGGCCAAAGAAGAAAAAACGGCGCGACAAATAACAGTTGTCCCTTGAGCATCGCCCCTGCGGCAAGCAAACAGCCGCACCAGAACCACCGATCTTTCAAGGCGCTGAGCGCTGCGAAGATATAAAAGGGTAAGATCCAGACGTCCCACTGCGGCCATCCGTGGGCGTCGAGAATCATGGAGGGTTCAAGCCATGCCACGCTCGCCGCGGCCAAACCACAAATTGAGGCGCGCCGTTCCAGCGATAACGAACGCAACCAACGCCAATGCTCGCGCGATGAGCGCAACACACAGGTGCGAACCAGGAAAAAGATCGCTGCAGCAGAAAGGAGTTCGCATACCGTGTTGATCTTCAACAACGGGTTAACGAGCTTTGGATGATCACTGTCGACCTTTGGAAACTGATCGCGGACTTGTTTGGTCCAAATCGCCATGACCAGAAGCCGCAGCGGCGCGTAATCGAGAGCATAATCGTTATCGTACGCAGTCTCTTTTATTCTGTCATAAAGGCCCAAATACCCGCGGTAGAATCCTGCCCATGACTTGGCAGTCGCTTCATCGGGCGATAAACGACGCGCTTCCTTCAGCGTCTCGCTACCCCAATAAAACGCATTGACGATGTCGTGCTGATAACGCACGTGTCTTGTGTTTTCTCCGATCCAACGACGGATTTGAAGGCCGCCGAGAAAAAGCGCGACCACAAACAGCCCCGTCAGAATGCGCATGAACAATTTGCGAGCTTGCGGCGAAAAAGTTAGATGACGAAAAAATGTGTGCTCGATCATTCCCGGATAAAAACTCAAAACCCCGATGATAGTTTCCCGCAATTTGAGTTGAAAACTCTGTTTCGTCTAATCGCGTCTCCAGAACAGCGATACAAACGGCTATTCGTCGCGCTACAAATCTGCGGACCTGGCAATCATCTTTTTACGGCTGTGTGAATTATCGGGTAAAGGCGTACACGACCGCGTGCACAGCTCTTCGAGTGCCCTTCGCAACGCTGTGCGCCACATTTTTTGCCGTGATCGCCGAGTCCTTCGCCACGTGCCTCGTCGTCCGCACAGGTCCCGCTTGAACGCTGCTACCGCAAAGCGCGAACGCCAGAGTTATTGAAAACAACGTCTTCATGGTATCTAATGTATCGTTGCTTACGCGGCAAATGCGTCTGTCTGCAAACGCAATGAACTGATCTGTCAGTTGCCTCAATTCAATCGTGCGCGAAAACACCGACTCGCCGGTTTTTTCAATTGAGTGATCCAGAGTAGCTCAGTGGTAGAGCGGTAGGCTGTTAACTTGTTTCAAGCGGTTTCGGCGCTTTTTACCACCTCCAGTCTTTTGCCGTGGTGAGTCAATCTCAAGCCGAAAAATCCATAGGTAGATCTTAACGCAAATGAAATTCGCGTGTCACTGGCCAATGATCCGATGCACTGCTCTGAGTACAATCGGCGATAACGCTTTCAGGTCCCTTGTAAATGCTTAATCAAAGGTCGC